>DASRRN010000595.1:0-10783 GCA_035695685.1 Acidobacteriaceae bacterium
TGGAACGCTGCGAGCTTTGCAGCGCGGCGCTGGTACCTTTGCACCAGCACCTGCTCGATCCAATCACCCGCCAGATTGTATGCTCGTGCGATGGCTGCGCAATTCTCTTCTGCGGACAGGCAGGGGCGCATTACCTCCGTATACCACGCCGGAGCCGTGCGCTCCCCGACTTCCAAATGCCGGACCTGCAATGGGAATCGCTGATGATTCCCATCAATCTTGCCTTCTTCTATCGAGATGGGGCGGCGGACAAGGTACGGGCCATGTATCCGAGCCCTGCGGGGGCAATCGAATCACTGTTAAGCCTTGAATGCTGGTCAGAGATCGCGGCGCAGCATCCGGCGTTGCAGAAGATGGAGGCGGATGTCGAGACCTTTCTGGTCAACCGCGTCGGCGCGCAGGCTCAGTACTACATCGTTCCCATCGACGAGTGCTATCGGCTGGTTGGCTTGATCCGCATGCACTGGCGTGGGCTTTCTGGCGGGGCCGAGGTGTGGAAGGAAATCCACCAATTCTTCGCCGACCTGAAGACCCGAAGCGTGGAAGTACGAGAACCCGCCCGTGCCTGAACTGCATTTCAAAATCGAAGCCGCCGAGGCCGTACCCCACGCTGCCGCTCCCTTGATCGCCTTGAAGCTACGGATTACAAATCTGCCGGCCGAGGAGGCAATTCACACCCTCACGTTGCGGTGCCAGGTTCAGATCGAGCCGGCCAAGAGACGCTATGTTGCGCAGGAACAGGAGAAGCTGCTCGACCTTTTTGGTACACCGGAACGATGGAGCCGCACAGTGCGACCGCTGCTGTGGATGAACACCACGGTTGCCGTCCCGGGCTTTTCCGACAACGTATTGGTTGACCTGGAGCTTCCCTGCACCTTCGACTTCAATGTCGCAGCGACCAAGTATTTTCACGCGCTCGATGCCGGCGATATCCCGGTCTGCGTGATGTTCAGCGGGACCGTTTTCTACCAAGGCACAGATGAGGCTCTCCAGGTCGCCCAGGTACCGTGGGACCGTGAAGCCAACTTCCGCCTGCCCGTCTCCGTTTGGAAAGAGATGATGGAGATGCACCATCCCAATACGGCGTGGCTTTGCCTGCGGCGTGATGTATTCGAACAGCTCTACGAATATAAGGTGCGCCACGGTATCCCCACCTGGGAGCAGGCAATCAGCCGGGCGCTCGCGGCCGAGAATGCGGAGGTCAAGGCATGAACTTTGACTCCGTAGAAAAGATTGTGGCTGCGATTCTTTACGAGGGGTACATCCTCTATCCCTACCGGCCAACCGCCATCAAGAACCGGCAGCGCTGGAATTTTGGAACACTCTACCCCCGGGTTTACGCACAGGCACAGCGTCCGGAAGAGCCGTTTCGGCTGGTAGCGGAATGCCTTGTCGTCGCAGATGAGAAGGCCAGCCTCGACGTCAGGCTTCGCTTCCTTCAGCTCGTCCGGCAAGAGCAGAGTGTGCCGTCGCTAACCGATCCCTCGCTGGCGTGGGACGAAGCAGTGGAACGCACTTCAGAGCACTCCCATCTACGCATTCACGACCTGGTTAGTTCCCCGCTCTCGCTGACGGTGCTGATCGATGACGCTCCGAACTTGCAAATTGGCCTGACGATCGGCGCCCAAATGCTTGACGATGGAGCTTGCAAGCTGCACCTCGAGGTGCAGAACACGAGTCCCCTACCCAGTGGCGATGGGGCAAAGCGGAACGAAGCGCTTCCGTTATCCTTGGTCTCGGCACACCTGCTGCTGGGTGTGACCGAAGGAGAGTTTGTTTCCCTGCTCGATCCCGCGGAGGCCTATCGCGCATCCGTGGCATCCTGTTTTAATCTTGGCGTTTTCCCGGTGCTCGCCGGAGAAGAGCCAGATCGCAGCATGATGTTTTGCTCGCCGATCATCCTCTACGACTATCCGAAAATCGCGCCGGAGAGTGAAGGCGACTTTTTCGATGGAACCGAAATGGACGAGATGCTTACCCTTCGCGTGCTCACACTCACCGACGCCGAGAAGCAGGAAATGCAGAACGGTGATCCCCGTGCGCGGAGGATTCTGGAAAGGACCGAAGCGCTCACGAATGACGCTATGCTCAAGGCGCACGGCGTTATTCGCGACCTGCGAGACATTCGAGGAGGTGTGCGAGGAGGTGCAAATGACCGGTGAGTGGAACCCTCTGGAGGAGGCAAGAGCTCCAGTCGAGAGCGTACGCATTCTGGATGCCGACCTGCGGGGTGTCGATCTGCGGGTTGGCGATCGTGTGCTTTTATGTCCCCGAAAAAAGGCCGACATCATGGACATGGCGCTCGCCGGCAAGGTCGCTGTCATCGAAGCCCTGGAGCAGGATTTCGAAGACCAGATTCAGCTTGCAGTGGTGCTGGAGGACGACCCGGGGCGGGAATTTGGCATGATGCGACAGCCTGGCCATCGCTTCTTCTTCTCTCCGGAAGAGGTAAAGCCAGCATGAAGATTTTAGTCGCATGCGTGGGCAACATCTTTCTCGGAGACGACGGCTTCGGGGTTGAGGTGGCGCGTTCGCTCGCCCAGCGGCAATTGCCGAAAGGCTTGTCGGCTAAGGATTTTGGCATCCGGGGGTTCGATCTGGCGTACGCGCTTCTCGAAGCGTGGGACTTGGTCATCATCGTGGATGCGCTGCCTCGCGGCGAAGCCCCAGGCACGCTCTACGTGGTTGAGCCCGCAGTCAACGGGGCAGCAGCGAAGAAAACAGCGATCAATCCACACGGTATGGATCCCGCGTATGTACTGAGTCTGGCTGCTTCCATGGGCACTATTTCTACGCAAGTCCTGGTCGTAGGCTGCGAACCGCATGATTTTGGCGATGAGCTCGAGGGAAGGATGGGGCTATCGCCGCCGGTACAAGCTGCAGTCGAAGAAGCGTCGAACATGATTCTGCGGCTGGTGGCGACCAGGCAAACGAATTCGGTGCAGTTACAAACAATGGAGGGGTGAAACGATGAATGCAAAACTAGTTTTGGGCGCACTCGGTTTAGTTTTAATCGGCTTGGCGGTCACGGTAGCTCCGGACTTGCGCCGTTACCTGAAGATCCGAGCGATGTAGGCGAAGGATGCACGAACTTTCGATCGCGATCAGCATGATCGACCAGATCACCGAAGAGTCAGAGAGGCGTGGCGGCCTCGATGTCGAGGCGGTGCACCTGAAGCTGGGGATCTTCTCCGGTGTAGACAAAGACGCGCTTCTGTTCGCCTATGAGCTGGCCTGTGAAGGGTCGATGCTCGAGGGCTCGCGGCTGGTGATCGAGACGGTTCCCCTGGTCATTTACTGCGCAGACTGTGAGAAAGACCGCGTTCCCCCCTCGGTCTATCAGCTCAGTTGTCCGGACTGTGGGAGCCCGGGGCAAAAAATCGTTACTGGGCGAGAGATAGAAGTTTCGTTTCTGGAGATAGCGGCATGAGCACACGCATGGTGGAGGTCAGGGCTAAGGTGCTCAAGCAAAACGATCTGCTTGCCCGCACTCTGCGTGAGCGGTTCCGCACCGAGTGTACCTGCGTGGTCGGCCTGGTCTCGAGCCCAGGTTCGGGAAAGACCGCATTTCTGGAAAAGCTGCTCGGAGGCCTGGCACGTGACTCCCGGGTAGCGGCGCTGGTTGGCGATCTGGCCACTGAAAATGACGCGGCTCGGCTGCGGCGCGCCACGCCAAACGTAAGACAGATCACCACCGGAACGGTCTGCCACCTGGATGCGCAAATGGTCGAAAAAGCGCTGGAGTCCTGGCCGCTCGACAGAATCGATTTTCTCTTCATTGAAAATGTAGGGAACCTGGTTTGTCCCTCCAGCTACGACCTGGGTGAGGAATTGCGGTTCGTTTTGCTTTCGGCCACCGAGGGCGAGGACAAGCCGTTGAAGTATCCCACTATTTTCAATAGCTCCGATGTTGCGATCATCACCAAGATGGACCTGGCCGAGGCTGCGGAATTTGACGTGGCGGCGGCCCGCCGCAACATAGAGAGCGTTCGTCCGGGGATGCAGGTGTTTGAGGTTTCCGCCAAGACAGGATCCGGGATGCAGGCGGTGTTTGACCTGCTCCATGCTCAACTAGCGTGCGCACGGCAATCGCGGGTTGCGGTCACCCCCTGAGAACTGATCGGACAGGAAAGCATGCCCGAAGGGGCTAAACAGGGCGGGTGAGAACTCCAATTCCAAACTTAGTCCCGTAGTTACGGCTGAACTTAGCCCAGGACGACAGTCCTGGGTTAACCGAAAACGCTGGACTAGTCCCGCCAGGGACGGCTGAACCCCGGCCCCTTCGTTCAGCCGTCCCTCACGGGACTGGTCGAATTGCTTATATCTACCCAGGACTGTGTCCTGGGCTAAGTTCAGACGTCCCCGTTCGACAAGCTCAGGGCAGGCTCTTCGGGACTAGAGCAGAGTTCTACACACCCCCCTTAAAGCCCACTACCGCCTCTCCACCCTTTGGTGGATGCTGAAGGTGGACAGGGGCAGGTAGGATGTTTCCTCGAAAGGACTTCTTCCCGCCATGGCTTACATTCAACTTCCCGAGGGTCTTCCCGGAATTCGCGGTGCAATGGCTTTCCGTCCGGCGACGGCGAAACCGCTCAACGAATTAGTCGAAATCCTGCTGCACGCTCCCAACTCGCTCACTCCGGGCGAGCGCGAGCTGATTGCGACGTATGTCTCCTCAGAAAACGACTGTTATTACTGTCAGACGATTCATGGCGCCATCGCCGCGGCCAGCCTCGATGATAACGAGGCGTTGGTGAAGAAGGTCAAGCATGACTTTCAGAACGCAGACATCTCACCCAAGCTAAAGGCCCTGCTGGTGATTGCCGGACAAGTCCAGAAGAGTGGCAAGCATGTGACCGCCGATGACGTCGCAAGGGCGCGGGCCCTGGGCGCCACGGATGTCGAGATCCACGATACGGTGCTGATTGCGGCCGCATTCTGCATGTTCAACCGCTATGTCGATGGCCTGGGCACGAACCAACCGCGGGATGAAGCAATGTACCGCGAACGCGGAAAACGGGTGGCGCGCGATGGATATGTCAGCGTCAGCAAAGAATATCTACCTGTGACCGCCTAGCCTAATCGAAGGAGAAATAGACATGCCTCACATCGGTCTGCCCGAGGGCTTACCAGGCATCACCAGCGCCTTTGCCTTCCGCCCTGAGACCGCAAAACCCATGCGCGAGCTGGCCCATGTGCTGCTGCATGGGCCCAGCACGCTGACGGGCGGCGAACGCGAGCTGATTGCGACCTATGTTTCCAGCGAGAATGATTGTTATTTCTGCCAGACCAGTCATGGTGCCGCAGCCGCGGCTCACCTGGGAAAGGACGCCGCGTTGGTCGAGCAGGTAAAGCGTGATTTTCTCAAATCGCCCGTCTCCGACAAGCTCAAGGCGCTCCTGGTCATCGCCGGCCAAGTGCAGCAGGGTGGGAAACATGTCACGGCAGAGAGTGTGGAGATAGCACGCCAACAAGGGGCCACGGATCTTGAAATTCACGATACGGTTTTGATCGCCGCGGCCTTCTGCATGTACAACCGCTACGTGGATGGGCTCGGCACCTGGCAGCCGCACGACCCGGCTATGTATTCCAGCATGGGTGAGCACCTCGCTACCCACGGCTATATGACTCCGTCGATAGAAGTGGTGCAGAGTTAGACTCGGCGTAGGAGAAGATTAAGTTCTCAAGGCCATTCGCCTTCCTTATCGCGCCTTCGCAGCCTTCTTAGCTTGCGTTGACAACGCCTTATGAGACACGGTCGAGTGCGGCTCCTTCTTCAAGGCCTGCTCGGTTGCGCGTGACCGTTTCGCTGAGGTTTTCTTTGCTCCGGATTGTCCTTTGCGGTAGTCCCGTTCCGCGCTTTCCCGCGTCGATTTTTTTGCTTTGCCGGGACTGGGTGGGGCGAGGGGAATACCGGCGCGGCGGGCCTTACTTAGCCCGATCGCAATTGCCTGCTGCGGCGAACGCGCTCCGTGCTTACCTTCCCGTACGTGTTCGATTTCCTCGTGAACAAATTCTCCTGCTGCGGTAGAGGGCGACTTCCCTTCCTGCAAATCCTCTTTTGCCCGATCGACTATTTCCTTTTCCGGCATCACAAGCCTCCTTCTTTCCTAACTAGGATGCGCAAATGCCGGCATTAGCGCATGCAAGCAGGTCAAGCCGATAATCGGGTGCATGGCTTTGGAAAATAGGCTGGAGGATCGAAGCGGTTGCGGCCATGAAGAAAGAGGCGGCCTTATCTCCGCTGCATGGATCGTCGGTCACCCCGGTGTAGTTCACGAGGAGCACCTGTGCGCCGGGCTGGATAGAACGCACGGTATGAGCGCAGATTTGCAGCAAATCGCTTTCGTTGAGGAAATACAGGACTTCAGAGAAGAGGATCAGATCAAACCGGCCCTTTGGCCACTGCTGCGGCACCTGCATCAGCTCTACGCTCACCCCCGGATAAGGGGCGCAACGGGCGCGTGCCGAGGCGACTGCAGCGGCGACGAAATCCACGCCGACTACCTGGTCACAACACCCGGCTAACCGTTCGGTCAAGACGCCGATCGAGCAACCAACCTCCAAGGCGCTGTGAAACCGTCTGCACCCAAGGACCGCCAGGGTCGCTTCATATTTCTGGTGCTCATAGGCGCTGGTGGTAAAGTTCCACGGATCCGGGTTGGCTAGATAGAGCTGTTCAAAATGGGCGGCTGGCCGCGACCCCTGACTCTTACTCATCGGCGAGAAATATTTCGTAGGGACGCTCGCAAACGGAAAGAAGTTGCCGTGGCAAACGAAATCCGTTGGGCGCGTCGTCAATCAGGCCGGAGTATTGCGAAGCATGCGCAGCGACGGCATTCTGCTTAGCCTCCAGGTAGGCGGAAATCGATAGTTTGTAGCCGGTAACTCGATCAACGGGTATCTCCTGACCAGGCGGCAGAAGCCAGCCCCAGACCGGATATGACAATAGCCTGCAATCGGCAGCCTGGGCCGCCTCTCGACCGATGATCGCGGCAGCTTCGTGATCGCAGTGCGGATCATAGAGCCATGGAGCAACTATGACTTGACAGCCCTGGTCTCTGGCAAACATGGCCACCCGTCCGCTTACCGCACGCCCGGTAGGCAAGGCGCTATCGGGATAGTCAAAGAACGCCAGATTCCAGGATGCCAAACCGAGGGTTGTAAGTGCTCGCCGCGCCTCTTCGGCGCGAACTTGCCGCAGACGGTCAGGCGGATATTGCTTCGAGCCGGGATGGGACGCCGCACCATCGGTAAGAATCACCACTGCGGGCTGGAATTCCCGTTCGCAACAGGCAGCAATGAACCCGCCGCAACCCAGGCTTTCATCATCCGCGTGGGGCGCAAGGATCAACGGCCGCTGTCCCCCAAGAATGGTGTCGAGGTCAGCGTCCGGAAGGCGGTTCATGGCAGCCAGGACGTCGCCGGCGATCATGGTGCTGAAACTCCATGGTGGATAAAGTAGCCTGCCGCCTCAATCAGTACCTCGTCGGGCGCCGGCTGGCGCAGGTAAGTGGCGAGATCTCTGGCGATACGCTCGGCTTTGCTGCCTTGCATGAATGCCGAAAGCCCCAGGCTGCGTTGGATATGGCGCAGCGCGTCAAGGCACGCAGCTTCTATCGCGCTGCGGGCGAGGTTTACATAGGCTACCGCCTCTTTCTCGTCTGCTTCGATGCGCTTGACTGCTTCCAGCAACCAGAGCCTTCCGGTCTCGTGCGCAATCACGCTCTGCCCGAAACGAGTCCGTTGCAATGGGCTGTCCGCGCGGCCTCTCGAACGAAGCTCAGTTCCAGCGGTGTCAATCAGCGCAGCAAGACCCCCAAGTGCGACTGCAGAGCTACGCCAGGCCCCGGTAGAGAACGTGGGCTCGCGCAAATAGTCGCCTGGCTCGCCGATCAGCGCGTCTTCATGCACAACAACGCCCGTCAGTTCAACGCTCCCGGTAGCAGCTGCTCGCATCCCGGCAAGTTTGACCCCTCTATCCGTTAAGTGCATGGACGGGGTGAGGGCCACAACGAGCATCTGATTACCGGCTTCCGTCTGAGCAGTGACGATTGCTTGCCTGGCAGCGCCGGCGGCGGAACAGAACCACTTTTCTCCGGTCAGGACGAACTCCGGGGACAAGCGCGTCCCTTGCTGGGGAGGGTCCGTAACCCAAAGGGCAAACAAGTCGCCGGCTTGCGCCGCGAGCGCTGCAGCCTCCATCTGCCGGCGGGTGCCGTACTGCCGGATCAACTCAAGAGCGTTGACATGTGCTTCGAAGATTCGCCCCAGCGGCAGGTCGGCATAACCCAGCAGATGGAGTAATCGGAACAGGGCTTCTGTATCTCCCATGCCGTGCAGGCCGAATCCACCGAACTCTACCGGCACCGGCGCCATCAGCAATCCGGCGTGGTGTAGTTTCGCCATGCTCTCAAAGGGAAACCCGGCTGTACGGTCACTGTTGGCCGCCTCTTCCGCCAAACCGGGAACGAGGGCAGCGATCGAATCCAACAGCTCCGAGGTTCTTCCCACCAGTTGTGTCTCTAACATTTCCATACAAGATCCTCAGGTATAACTAAGCTGCAGTCAGTTCAGCCGCGTACCAGTCGCCTGAGTGTGCGCTAGCGAACAGGCGACGGTGGATAGCTTGCGCTATTTCCATTTCCCGGGGTAAGTCAACGAAACGTACTCGCCGCGGTGTAAGCAGAGGTGACGCCTGTTCGACTTTGGACCAGCCCAAACCGAAATACGAAGTGTCTACCGCATCCGCAACGACGCCCGGTGCTATGGCCAGAAGTGTTGCCAATTGATCAAGTTTTGTTTCGGCCGGTTCGTGCCATAAAAGGCGAAATCGCCGCTTCATCCTTATCCTCAGAAAAGCCGTTCGAGCCGGTTCAATGCTATCGTCCACGAATTCGTCCTGTTTCACGATGCGTCTACGGATCGCGTCAGCCATGCCTCCTTGCGCACGTCCTTCGATGCGCCCTGAAACGATGACGCTGATGTTGGGATCATGGCGAACCTGCGCATCGATCGTTCGCAGCATCCTGATCAGCGCGCGATCTTCGCCTGAGGAAAGGCAGGGCACACCGCCGGCACGGCGAAACATCGAGGCAGTTAAGGCAATGCTGGCGCCTGAATCCTCCCGATGCCGGGGCCAGGGGTCTGCGGGATCCGGAAGTATGATCGATTCAATTTCGTCAAGCAAAGAGGCATACGCCACCTCCCGGGCATCATCGTGGTGCAGATGCGGCGGGATGAGCAAAGCTTCGATCGGGTCGATGACCGCCCGTCCACAAACAGCATCCGCGCCCTGCTTCATGGCTCGCAGGTTTGCTTCGATCCAACGGTCAGGGACCACCGCATCCGCATCGGTGGTTAGGATCGCGCCTTCGCCTACGAGGGAAGCGGCGTATTTCATCGCCAATCCTCGTGCGATGCCGGCACTGGCGGAGGATGCCTCGAGGTGACATTCGACGAGGTGGAGCCGATGAGGCGCCTGGCGAAATGCCTTGACTACTTCAGCGGTGCCGTCGGTGCAATTGTTCAACAGTAAAACAACATGATCGGCAGGGACCGATTGCCGCGCGAGTGCACGCAGGCACTCGCCAATTCGATCTACTTCGTCGCGCACGGGTATTGCCACCGCCACAAGCCTGGACATGACCAGAGCTCCATCAGCATGAACACCTGTATCTGATGCACTAAGCGGCCCTGGCGTTCGGCGTAATAAACTCAAGGCTATGACAGCGTTGCCTGATCCGAACCAGAAACTCCAAACCCTCAGCATCCACTCCGGGCGGCATGTGGACCCGGCTACCGGGGCGGTCATTGCTCCTCTCTATACCTCCACCACCTTCGAACGCGACCCGGATGGAGCATTCTCCCGTCATTACTTCTATAGCCGGATCGACAATCCCAATCGCGCCTCGCTCGAACAGTGCCTCGCAGATCTGGAGGGCGGCGTGGAGGCAGTGGCCTTCAGCACGGGGATGGCAGCGAGCCTGGCGGTGTTTCAGGCCCTGGCGCCGCGTGACCATGTCGTTCTCCACCGGGACCTATATTTCGGCGTCCGCGAGCTTATCACCGGGCTCTTCGCACGCTGGGGTCTGGAGCATTCGTTTGTGGATATGCGGAATGTCGAAGATGTTCGCCGAGCCTGCCGCCCGCAGACGAAGCTCCTGTGGCTGGAAACTCCGACCAACCCGCTGATCGAAGTGGTAGACATACAGCCGGTGGCCGAGTGCGCGCGCAGCCTCCAGATTCCTCTGGCCTGTGAAAATACTTTTGCCACTCCGGTACTGCAGCGCCCGCTCGAGTTGGGGGCAGATTTGGTGGTTCATGCGCTCACCAAATATCTGTCCGGGCACAGCGATGCCCTGGGGGGAGCGGTTATCTTCCGCGAAAGATCGGATTTGGCCACCCGGATCAAAGAGTTCCAACGTGTTGGCGGCGCTGTCCTTTCACCGTTCGACTGCTGGCTGATCCTGCGCGGCCTGCAAACGCTTGTACCCCGCGTGCGCCTGCACTGCGAGAATGCCCGCCGGGTGGCGGAATTTTTGTCGACCCACCCTGCAGTCGCGGTGGTTCACTATCCAGGTCTGCCGAACGATCCCGGCCATGAGATTGCCAGCCGGCAGATGCGCGATTTCGGTGGGATGCTCTCTTTCGAAGTGCGCGGTGGACGCGATGAGGCCTTCACCCTGGCTTCGCGGGTGAAGCTGATTGTGCGCGCCACCAGCCTGGGAGGAACTCATAGTCTGATCGAACATCGCGCCTCGATCGAAGGGGTCTTTTCACG
>DASRRN010000596.1:0-5857 GCA_035695685.1 Acidobacteriaceae bacterium
GGGCCCTGGTTGCCCACGCTTCCACGCTGCCGGAGCCTTTAAACATCCAAGGCCTGGGAAAAGGCACCGTCGCGCTGGATGGGGATTGGCAATTCCATTTAGGAGACGACCCGGCTTGGGCTTCACCTGCACTCGATGACTTAGGCTGGGAGCGGATCGCTGTAGATAAACCCTGGGGCGAACAAACGCACTTTGGTTACACCGGCTACGCCTGGTATCGGCGGCATGTGAATTTTCTCCCCGTCAGTGGCGTCAAGCCCGACTTGGCGCTCCTGCTTCCGCGCATCGACGATGCCTACGAGGTCTACTGGAACGGAAGCCTGATTGGACACCAGGGAAAGTTGCCGCCGCACCCTCACTATTATCGCGATCTCCCGAGCGAGATCGTCCCACTCGGGCAGGCAGGTTCTGGCCTGCTTGCCTTCAGAGTGTGGAAGGCGCCGTATTTCTCTGCTGACACCGGCCGAGCAGGAGGTCTGAATGGACCACCCCTGGCGGGACCGGCGGATGCCATCGCTGCCTACAAGGGCAATCTCAACTATCGATGGCTCCAGGGCCATCTGTTCGGTTTCGCGATCCAGATCATCTATGGGTTTATTGCCTTCCTCGGGTTTATCTCCTGGTTCCGCAATCGCACCCGACGGGTACTATTCTGGATGTCCGCGTGGGCTTGCGCTCTGTTGCTCTCTTCTTTTTTCACCGGCCTTCGTCTGCCTTTTACCTCAAACCTATCCAGCGGCATCCAGCAGCCGCTTCTTTCTGTCGCCGACATTGCGATCTGGTATCTGTTGCTGTATTTGTTAGAGCTTGACCGGAATCCCGCTCTGCGCCGGTGCACCCGCATTCTGGCATACATTTCCATTTTCTGCGGCGTTGCCGACGGCATCTTGATCTTGTTGGATTGGAGCGGGCCGCACGTAACCATGCTTCAGATCGGCGACGCTCTGCTTACCATACCGACCATGTTGATCGAAACGTATCCGCTGGTATTGATCGGCTTTGCCATCGGCAAGAGGCTGGACACAGCTCGCTGGCTGGTAGCTATCCTGGGGGCGCTTGCCCAGTTGACGCTGGGGTTCCAGAATTTCACCGGGCAAGGCCAACGATTCACCCACTGGACCATCTCTCACAGAATCCCCTTCGAGTTAAGCGGGCTGGAATTTACCTTTCTTCTGATCTCGATCCTATACGCGGTCTACCGCTATTCGGTGGAGCAAAGTGAGCGCCAGGGTGCTCTTGAGCAGGAATTCAAAAGCGCCCAGGAGCTGCAACAGGTGCTTATCCCGGAAACTCTGCCCTCTCTGAACGGCTACGCGGTGACCAGCGCCTACCGGCCCGCGCAGCAGGTGGGGGGAGATTTCTTCCAGCTCATCGCTCCGCCGGACGGCTCCGCGTTGCTTGTCATAGGCGATGTGAGCGGCAAGGGTCTGAAGGCAGCGATGACCGTCTCGCTCATCGTCGGAACCATCCGGACAGTGGCGGATACAGTGGAAGATCCCGCGGAGGTTCTTTCGATACTTAACCGGCGCCTGCATGGAAGGCTGAAAGACGGCTTCGTAACCTGCCTCGCTTTGCGCCTCGATGCTGAGGGAGACTGTGTTCTGGCGAATGCGGGTCATCCCGCTCCCTTTCTGAACAGGGAAGAGCTCAGTCTGCCCGGCGCCTTGCCGTTAGGCCTCGATCCAGGCACCGAGTACGAGAAGGTACAGCTCCATCTGGCCATAGGAGATAGGCTCACCCTGTACACCGACGGCCTGTTGGAAGCGCGGAATCCCGCAGGTGACATCTTCAGCTTCGACCGCTTGCGGGCCCTGATCGCCACCCAGCCAGACGCAAAACAAGCCACGGATGCGGCGGTCGCTTTCGGCCAGGACGACGACATCACAGTAATCACGCTCACTCGGTTGGCTCCTGGAGTTGAGTCCACGACTTCGCTTTTGGCCCCGGAGCTTGTCTCGTCGAACGCTTAATGGCAAAGGTCGATCGAAGGATGATTTCTTTAGGCCGTCGCGCGGGTTTGGCTGTTCGCATCGTCATCGTGTTGTCCGTTGCGCTGAACCCGCCCAACCCAGTGCCGGCGGCCAACCCACCGGACGCAGAAGCCGTTGCCGGGCAGCTGCGAACCATTGCCGGCGCAGGAACGCTCGCAGACCTTAAATTCCCTGACTTCCCTGACTATCGCCAGCAGGTACAAGGCCTCTATGAGGCAGTGAACTACACTCCCGTGTGGGTGCACGATGGCCAGCCGACGATCCAGGCGCAAGCCGTCATTACGGCGATCCAGGTCAGCCGGCTAAAAGGTCTTAACCCGGAAGAATATGATGCTTCGCGCTGGCCTCTGCGTTTGAACGCGCTCAAGAGCGCGCCGGGGGATGCAACCAAGGTGGCGCATTTTGATGCTGCCCTCACCGTAAGCGCGATGCGCTACATCTCTGACCTGCACATTGGCCGCGTCAATCCAAAGCACTTCAAATTCGGCATCGATGTCGCGCAAAAGAGCTACGACCTGCCACAGTTTCTGCTACAAAAACTGTTGCCGGCGAGCAACGTCCCCGAAGTGTTGAAAGGGGTGGAGCCGCCCTACTATGGTTATCAGCGCACCGTGGCGGCCCTCAAGAACTATCTGGCGCTCGCCGACCAGGATCACAGCGCTCCGCTGCCCGAAGTGCAGAAAACCTTGGCGCCCGGCGATGCCTATCCTGGCGCTGAGGCCTTGGGGCAACGGCTGCAGCTCCTGAGTGACCTGCCCCGGGACACGGCCCCCGATAACAAACCTGGGATCTACGAAGGCTCGCTCGTCGAGGGTGTGAAGCACTTTCAAGTCCGGCACGGCTTGACCGCGGACGGCAGACTCGGCAAAGACACGTTGCGCCAACTGAATACGCCACTCAGCGTTCGCATTCAGCAGCTGGACGATGCTTTGGAACGATGGCGATGGTTACCAGTGAATTTTTCACCACTGCCCGTCGGGGTGAATATTCCTGAGTTTGTCTTGCGTGTCTTTTCCCCCGATCATCGCATCGCCTTGCGCATGAATGTCGTCGTGGGCAAAGCCGTGCGGAATGAGACACCGGTCTTTGCCAAAGACATGAGATACATCGTCTTTCGGCCCTATTGGAACGTCCCCTACAGCATCACCCGGAGCGAGATCATTCCCGCGCTGGTCAAAGACAGCGGCTATCTGGCGCGCAAGGATTTTGAAATTACCGACCAGAGTGGCCGTATCGTGACCGGCGGAGCAGTGAGCGCCGACATGCTGGCGCAATTGCGCTCAGGCAAAATGCTGGTGCGTCAAAGACCGGGACCAACAAATTCGCTGGGGTTGGTCAAGTTCATGTTTCCTAACGAGTACAACGTCTACCTTCACAGCACACCGGCTCAACAACTATTTTCCCAATCGCGGCGAGACTTTAGTCACGGATGCATACGAGTAGAAAAGCCGGCGGAGCTTGCCGCTTGGTTGTTGCAAGGCCAGCCCAAATGGACATTGGACGCAGTAAAGGCGGCCATGCAGTCGGGCCCGGATAATCAGCAGGTGAACCTGGATCAGCCGGTTCCAGTAGTGATTATCTATCTGACCGCGGTGGTTGAGGAGAATGGCGAAGTCCACTTCTTCGACGACATTTACGGCCACGATCGGACGCTGAATGCCGTACTGGCCAAGGGGCCACCTTACCCGGCGATATAAGGGCTACCAGCGGCGAACCCGGCCTACGTCTACATGAACGAAATCGGATTGCTGGTAATAGCCCACCCCACCGCGGCCCAGTGACAAGGCCGCATCGCGGACCGCGGCGCTGGAAAGCCCGGGAACCCGAATGTCGATGGCCTTTGCTTCCATGTGTTGGCTGTGTTCGGCAACGCCATGCCCGTGTTCCCGCAGATAGTGGTTGCTCCATGGAGTGCGGTAGCCGCAGACAATGTCAATTTCGCCGTCCGGGCGGCCAAGCCTGGCTAACAGATCGTGCAGCAGGTCGAACTCCTTCCGGTCGTACTCTTTCACGTCACCGGTGCGGTGGTCGCGCAAAAAATGGTCCAGCTCCGCGAGCCCATCAGGCAGGTACTGATCGCCAATGCGATAGACCACATCCAGATGTTCGCCGGTGTGCAGGTGATAAAGGCGCAACCGATAGGAGGCGGGGCTTGTGCTGGCGTTACCTGCGCCGCAGGGCAGCACAACCAGCAAAATGAGGCACGGCAGGAGCTTGGCAATCACAGAAAGCTTGAATGTCATACTGGCCCAATTCGAGAATTCTCTACATTATAGAGAATTGCTTGGCTCACGCCATGGAACTAGGGTTCTACCTTCACCACCGATATCGAGGTAAGGTTTCGTACCCAGCGAGCTGGGCGACGTTCCTCGCTGGAAACCATCTTGAACGCGCCATCCTTGGTCAGCTTTTGACCGTCGACCGTATCGGCAACAATCACCTCGCCGGTATGGATTGCCGGGTCGACCTCAGCCAGGGAGTACAAGACACCGTAGCCATCCATCCCTGTGGCAACTATCCCGATCATGAAGAGTTTGCCTCTCACACTTTCACCCAGAGGCACACCGGCTTTGCTCAACAGATCCGCGAGAGGCACCCCCGAGTACGTCTCGTTCGTCTTGCTGTGGGCATTGAAAACCGAGACCGATTTGTGAGGCAAAGCGGCCAGTTCCTCGGGGGTCAGCGTCAGGGTTTTGCCGTCGTAGGTTTTGATGGTTAAGCGAGTAGAGGGGGTGGTGGGCGCCGAGTGTTCCATCTGCTGGGCAACAGCCGTGCGCATGCTAACGCAGAGCATCAGGGCGAGAACAGGAACAGCAAAGGTTGTCGGCAGAAAGTGTTTGCGCATACCGGCACCATTTTAGCCGACCCTCGTTGAGGGACATCTGGGTAAACTGGATTCGCGACCCGCTGTAACTTTCGTGTCCTATCGGCGTCTCAATACCGGGTGTGTTTTCAAGGAGACATATGTCCCGTTTTAACGCAATGCGCAGCACCGTGGTTGCTCTGCTGATCGCCTTTGCTGCCTCGATTGGATGCACGGCGGCTACCAAAACCCCGCTACCGGCGCCGGCCACCGACCTTCCCTTGGCCCAGGTATCGGGAAAGCAGACGGCAGTGTTTGCAGGCGGCTGTTTCTGGGGAACGCAATCAGTGTTTGAGCGTGTCAAAGGAGTGCTGGCGACCACCGCAGGCTACTCCGGCGGGTCTGCCAGTACTGCCACCTACGAGCAGGTTGGCCAGGAGAACACCGGACACGCAGAATCAGTGAAGGTGGTGTACGACCCGTCGAAAATCACCTACGGTCAGCTCCTGCAGATCTTCTTTTCCGTTGTGCATGATCCGACCCAGCTTAATCGGCAAGGTCCGGATGTAGGTGAATCCTACCGGTCCGTCATCTTCTACGCCAACGACGAGCAGCAGAAAATCAGCAAAGCCTACATCGCGCAACTGGACGCAGCCAAAGTCTTCCGCAAGCCCATCGTAACCCAGGTTGTCCCCCTGAAAGGTTTTTACGATGCCGAGGCCTACCATCAGGACTACGCATTGAATCACCCCGACAATCCCTACATCATGGTCTGCGACCGTCCGAAGGTGGAAGCCCTCAAGCAGCAATTCCCGGAGCTCTTCAAGGACTATCGCGGTAAGTAATCCAAAACCCTGGCGTTGAAGCGGTTTTTTTTGCCAGGTGGTTGGTTGATTCCACGGCATTCTTCAAAACTTCCACAAAATCGTCATCCTGAGCGGAGCGCCTCACAGATTTATCGCGGGACACCGCTCTCGAGGGCGCGGAGTCGAAGGACCCCGGGGATGCTTATCTTGCCTATGCCGTTCGGAGCTTTTCAACCACCGAAGCCCGCACCGGGCGG
>DASRRN010000597.1:0-4678 GCA_035695685.1 Acidobacteriaceae bacterium
GTGATGAACCGCGACTATCTCCGCGCCAGTCTCGATCGGCGCGACGAACTCGGGACTACCATAAGCCCCTTCGCCGAGTGGAGCACCGGAGCCAAATTCAGCTCGACTGGCGCGCAAGAATAGTCGCCATGAAGATCGTGCCCGCACTCATTCTGTTCACCGCCGTTCTCCCGCTCAGCGCACAAACCACCCCGAAGACTGCTTCCGTGACTAGACAGAAAGATCCTCTCGCCGTACACAAATCCGCCATCGTTATTGACACACACGCCGACACCACCCAGCGCATCCTCGATGAAGGATACGACTTGGCCGATCCACTCAAGGGTGGCTATCTCAATTTTGAGTCGGCGCGCGAGGGCAACCTGGGCGCAGAGTTCTTCTCCATCTGGGTGGACCCGGCTGCGTATCCTAACGGGCACGAAGCGCGCCGCACCCTGGAATTGATCGACGCGGTCTATCAACAGGCAGCCAAACATCCCCAGCAAATGCGCATGGCCTTTTCGCCGGAAGACATTATGGCCGCCCATCGCGAGCACAAACTGGCTGCGCTCATGGGGGTTGAGGGTGGCCATTCCATCGAGAACAGCCTGGGGCTATTGCGGGATTATTACCGCCTCGGCGTTCGTTACATGACGCTCACCTGGAGCAACTCCAATGGCTGGGCCGATTCCTCCGGGGATATTGACGACCCGAAAGTTGCCCATACTAAAGACGGCCTGAGTGACTTTGGCAAAGATGTCGTGTACGAGATGAACCGCCTGGGCATGATGGTGGATGTTTCGCACGTCTCCGATAAGACTTTCTACCGCACGCTCATCATCAGCCGCGCTCCGGTGATCGCGTCTCATTCATCAGCGCGTGCCCTGTGTAACTCGCCCCGCAACATGGATGACAATATGCTGCGTGCCGTTGGCCAGTATGGCGGCGTGGTCATGGTGAATTTCTACTCCAGCTTTCTGAGCGAGGAATATCGCCTGGCCGCGAAGGCCCAGCAACCAGCGATCAACCAGGCGGTCGAAGAAGCCAGTGCCAAGCTCAAGGCCGAGGGTAAGCCCGTTCCCAGCGAGCTTGCGGACCAGATCGCCAAGACCTACATGGCAAAAATACCGCGGCCCCCGCTCAGTATTCTGATTGATCACATTGACCACATCGCCAAAATTGCCGGCATCGACCACGTCGGCATCGGCTCGGATTTTGATGGCATTCCTTCAACCCCGGAGGGAATGGACTCCGCTGCAGACCTGCCCAAGATCACCCAGGCGCTCATGGCGCGCGGCTACAGTGCCGAGGATATGAACAAAATTCTCGGCGGCAACTTCCTGCGTGTCTTTTCCAAGGTGCAGGAGGTTTCCCGGCAATTGCAATCCGAGAACCGCCCTCGTATCACGGAAAAACAGACTTTGGACAAGAAGTAGCTGATGAGCAATTCCGCTGCGGGTGTATTAGTCTGTCTTGGGAACCATCCATGACTTTCCAACGTCGCTTTGCTGTTTTGTTTGTCTTTTCGACTGTTTTCGCAATTGCTCAACAGTCCACTCCGCCCCAGACACCCCCGGCCCAGACTCCTCCGGCGCAGACTCCTCCCGCCGAGCTGCCGGATACTCCCGTAAGCCAGGTCCCACCGGTTGTAGAGCCCACCGGTCCCACGGCAGTCCTCGATACCAGCATGGGCCGCATTACCTGCAGGCTTTTCGACAAGGAAGCGCCTCTTACGGTCGCTAACTTTATCGGACTGGCCGAAGGAACCAAGCCATGGACCGATCCGGTAAGCAAACAGAAAATGAATGGCAAGCCGTTCTATGACGGAACCACCTTTCATCGCGTCATTCCCCAATTCATGATTCAGGGTGGCGATCCAACCGGCACCGGAACCGGCGACCCGGGATACATGTTTGCCGATGAATTCGATCCCAACCTCAACTTCGATGTACCTGGGCGGTTGGCGATGGCCAACTCCGGGCCCGGCACCAACGGCTCGCAATTTTTTATCACCGAAGTGCCGACCACCCATCTGAATCAGAAACACACCATCTTCGGCCAGTGCGATGAGCCTAGCCTCTCAATTGTTTCCTCCATTGCACGGGTGCAGCGGGACGCGGAAGACAAGCCGCTCCAACCGGTCATTCTCAATAAGGTCACCATCGTGCAACAAGGTCAGCAGTTGCCGCCTCTGCCCCCTGCCCCCGCAGCGCCTGCAAGCGCACCCGCTGCGCCCCCAGTTCCCAATCAAAACTAAAACCAATACCAGGAGTTCTGAATGTCCCGTGAATCAGGAACGTATGCCATCTTCAACACCAGCGAAGGTACGATCGTCTGCCGGCTCTTTGAAAAGGACGCACCGAAGACAGTAGAAAACTTCGTCGAACTCGCCGAGGGCAAACGGGAGTGGACTCACCCCGTCGGCAACAAGAAGAGCACAAATAAGCTTTATGACGGCACGATCTTTCACCGTGTGATTCCCGACTTTATGATTCAGGGCGGCGATCCGGCGGGCAGCGGCATGGGCGGCCCGGGTTATAAGTTTGCTGACGAGACCAAGGGCTCGCCCCACAGCCTGAATGCACCGGGCAAGCTGGCGATGGCCAACGCCGGACCCAATACCAACGGGTCGCAATTCTTTATCACGGTCGCGCCGACCCAATGGCTCACCGGCAAGCACACCGTCTTTGGAGAAGTTGTGGAAGGCTACGACGTGGTGGAGAAAATTTCCAAGGTGCCCCGCAACTCACAAGACAAGCCAAGCAAGCCGGTGAGCCTCGAGACCGTAGTCATCGAACGCGTCTAGTCGAAAGTTGCCCGTAAAACCCGGCGGTATCCCACATCTCGCTCGTTTTTCGCGAGATGTGGGATATACCCAAGGCCCATTCGCACGGCAAGATCCACAGCGGCCCACCTCGTGTCCCGCTCAGCTCTCAACAGGCTGCTAACACCCGGGTGCCCCGCGAACCCAACTCAGGAGTCTGTAAGCGGTGGAAACCACAGATCTCTCCACTCCGCTACGCTCCGGTCGAGATGACAATTCTATTAGGCAAGATGAATTGTCATCTCGACCGGAGCGTAGCGGAATGGAGAGATCTGTGGTTTCCCTTTCTGATCCCTTTAGCCCGCGTCCGCGAGCTGCTCTTCGACCAACTCGCAAATGGTATGCAGCAGAAACTTATGGCCTTCCTGGATGCGCGCCGTTATCTTTCCGCCGACTAACAACTCGACATCCGCCAGCCCCGCACACTCGCCGCCATCGCGTCCCAGGAATGCAACCGTCTTCAGCTTTAGGTCTCGCGCCGCCACCAGCGCGCGAAAGATGTTTTCGCTGTTGCCGCTGGTCGTAAACAACGCCAGAACATCACCCGGCTTGCCGTGCGCCTGTACCTGCCTGGCGAACAGATCGGCAAAGGAGTAGTCGTTACCGATAGCAGTTAAGTCTCCGCCATGAGATGCCAACGAGATGGCTGGATAGGCACGGCGTTCACGGTCGTAGCGCGCGACAAACTCTGTGGTCAGATGGGAAGCATCTGCCGCGCTGCCCCCATTTCCGCACGCCAGCAACTTGTGTCCTGAGAGCAAAGCCTCCGCAATGATCGCGGCAGCCGTTTCCACCTGCCCCTCCAGATCCAACAACTGCTGCAACACGGCCCTCGCGTCAGCAACATTTGTAGTTACGACCTGGCGGGCGCGGTCCTTCACGGTCTTAGACCCCAATAACCGCACACAGCTCTTTCACCGCATCGGCACTTTTCTTGAGCGCAGCGTCTTCTTCCTTGGTGAGCTTGATCTCAATGATTTGTTCCAGTCCCCGCTCACCCAACTTGCAGGGGACACCCACGTAAAGCCCATGGATGCCGTACTCGCCCTCGAGATAGGCAGCACAAGGCACAATCTTCTTCTTGTCTTTGAGGATGGCTTCGACCATCTCCACCGCGGCAGCAGACGGCGCATAGTACGCGCTACCTGTCTTCAGATGTTTCACGATCTCAGCCCCGCCATCGCGCGTCCTCTGCACCAGGCGCTCGATCGTTGCCGTGTCCATCAGCTCCGTAATGGGGATTCCGGCCACGGTTGAATAGCGGGGTAGCGGCACCATCGTGTCCCCGTGACCACCAAGCACAAATGCAGTTACATTCTCGACCGAGACCTTCAGCTCCTCCGCAATGAAAGTACGGAAGCGGGCCGAATCGAGGATCCCGGCCATGCCAATGACCCGCTCGCGATTGAACTTCGAAAGCTTGAACGCCGCCTGGGCCATCGCGTCGAGCGGATTGGAAACAATAATCAGGATAGCGTTCGGCGAGGCACTCACCACCTTACCCACTACCTCCGACATGATCTTGTAATTGGTGTGCAGCAGGTCGTCGCGGCTCATGCCTGGCTTGCGGGGGATGCCTGCGGTGATCACCACGATGTCAGAGTTTGTTGTCGTCGCGTAATCGTTGGTCCCGATCACGTGGACGTCGCGCTTCTCAATCGGCAGCGCTTCCAGCAAATCGAGGCCTTTACCCTGCGGTACGCCCTCCACCACGTCGATCAGCACGATGTCGGCCAGCTCCTTGGCCGCTATCCAGTGCGCCGAGGTCGCGCCTACATTCCCTGCTCCTACGATCGTTACTTTCTTTCGCATATTTCTCCTAACCCATGTTTTCGATGATTCGGGTAGCGAATTCGCTGGTCTTTGCCTTCGTCG
>DASRRN010000598.1:0-10055 GCA_035695685.1 Acidobacteriaceae bacterium
GACGGAAGCGGCACGTCGAGCGGGGAACGCAGAGGCGACGAGAGCCAGCAAGAACACGGCGATTGCAGCCAGCACCATGATGAGCGGATCGAACGGACTTACACCAAAGAGAAAGGCGCGCAATAAGCTGGAAGCCGCGACTGCCCCCGCCAAGCCAAGACCACAGCCGACGGCGGCAAGCCTCAACCCAGATTGCACAATCAGCCGCATGATTCCGGAGCGCTGTGAACCGAGGGCCATCCGAATGGCCATCTCCTGTACGCGGGACGCGACCGAAAAAGCGATCACGCTGTAGATGCCGAGCACGGCCAGCAACACCGCGGCCAACGCAAAACCGGAGATGACAATGGTGTTAAAGCGGCGAGGCGCTTCGCTGCCGAAGACCACCTGCTCCATAGTCTGTATCTGCGCCAGCGGCAGTTGCGCATCGATGGACCGGACCGTTGCCCGCAGTGCGCTCTCCACCTGCTGGGGCGGTAATGCAGAACGAACGACGATGAAACCACCGTTGCCGTTGATATCTTCAGGAGAAGCCAATGCCCCCGCATCCTTATCCAGCTGGGCGACTGGCTGGTAGAACTGCTCGGTTGCGTCGGCATCGGGTGAGACCAGTTTGGCATCGGCGATTTCCCCCACCACTGTCATCCAAGGAGTCTTTGCCTGCGGTGAACCGATACGCATGCGTTTTCCGATCGGATCCTGATGTGGCCAATAATGTTGGGCGAACTCGTGATTCACAATAATCACAAGCTGACCATTGGCATCGTCTGCCTGGGTGAACACGCGGCCGCGCAGCAAGCGCATTCCCATTGCGCCGAAGTAGTCGCCGACGATTTGTAACGGCGAAGCGGCTGCCTGCTCGCGTTCCCTGGGGTTTACATAACCGTCGACGACGAAGGCTTCGAGACCCGCTCCCCCTGAAGCGGGAAGTACACTGGTCAGTGCCGCGGATTCCACGCCAGGGAGCTGTCGAAGCAGCCTTAACAACTCGTTATTGAATGCATCCACCTGGGCCTGCTTCGCATAGGATTTCTGCGGCAGGGAGTAGGCGGCCGTAGTCACGTGTTCGGGGCGGAATCCCAGGTCGACGTCGCTCATGTTCGCGAAACTCCGCAGTAACAGTCCCGAGGCTGTCAGCAGGATCAGAGCGACGGCGATCTCTACCACCACCAATGTCGAACGCAGCCGGGCATGACTGCCGCCCACGGAACCGCTCCGTCCTCCCTCTTTGAGCGAGGCATTCACATTGGTGCGCAGAGCAGCGAACGCCGGAGCCAATCCGCAACAAAGTCCGGTAAACACCGCGAGCAGAAGCGCGAAACCCGCAACTCTCCAGTTGAGGACGATCTCGTTTACACGCGGCAATGTCTCGGGCAGCAAATTTCTGCCTATGCCGAGGGCTATGGCTGCGAACGCAATACCCAGCAGACCGCCGATACCACTGAGCACAAGACTTTCAAGCATCGTCTGCCGCAGCAACCTCGCGGCAGGCGCACCTAAAGCCAGGCGCACGGCAATTTCGCGCTGCCTGCGGATGGCCCTTACCAGCAATAGCCCGGCCAGGTTCGCGCAGGCAATCAACAACACCACGGCGACGGCCAGAAACAGCATCCGCAACAGCGGACGCGTTTGCAAAACGGTGATTTGCTGTAACGGATAGACCACCGCGCGGATGTGGAAGTTGGCAAGATCCGGCGGAAAGGCCCGCATGATCTGTTGAGCTATCCGCTCCGCGTCGTTCTGCGCTTGCGCTAACGTAACCCCGGTCTTGAGGCGGCCCACCATCTCGTAGTTCCAACTTCCCCCCGCTTGCGCGGAAATCTCCAGCGGAGTAAAGCTCATGGGAACCCATAACTCGCTGCGATTCAGACGCCCCGGAATGAGCGGAAACTCGAAATCCCTGGGCATGACGCCAATAATCAGATAGGGCTTGCGATAAAGAAGAATCTTGGCGCCAAGGATGCGCGGATTTCCGCCAAACCGGCTCTTCCAGGTCGCATAACTCAATACCGCCACCTGCTGCTTCTGTTCATCTTCCTGCGCGGTGAAGACTCGACCCAGTAGCGGCGCAACCCCCAAAGCGGAAAACACTCCCGCAGTCATGCGCGTGCCATTCACCTGAGCGGGTTCGCCCACACCAGCAAGCTCATAGGTCCCACCCTGATAGCCGCCGAGGCTGGTGAAGGATCGGGTATCGCGTGAGTAGGTAAGTACCTCCGGGCCGGTTACAGGTCCAGCATCTTGCTGGCCCCAATTGGTGCCGCCTAGCTGGTCACCCAGCGTTACCAGCCGGCTCGGATCGGGAAAAGGCAACGGCCGCAGGAGAACGCCATCGATGACCGAGAAGATGGCAGTCGTTGCACCAATGCCCAACGCTAACATCAATATTGCCGCTGCTGCGAATCCGGGAGATTTCCCCAGTTGCCGGCAGACCAGTCTCAGATCGGATAGGAAATTCCGCATGGGCTCCTCGAGCGACTTCGCATACCAGCATAGAAGCACCGATTAGACGCTTCTCTGCCGACAATGTTATATGGACGGGATCGAAGGAGGATAAGCTCCACCGATCGCAGGCGCTCATGCTAAGTATTCGCGACGTATCCTGTCGCTGCAGTTTTCAATCTTTCAAGTTTGGCGTCGACACTGCAGACCGAGGTGGACGATCCCGGTAACGGAGCCAGAGCTCGATGGCGAACGCATTGATGGAAAAGCCGATCCAGAAAGCGATGCCGAAGAACTGGCTTGGCGTTAGGTGGGTCAGAGGGCTGGTAGCAAAAAATATTCCCATCACCGGACGCGTCGTAGCAATACCGAGAAGGATCACAATGGCCCGCAGCATCCATCGTCTCTTCAAAAGCAGTTCACCGTGCCGCCCACACCAATACGCACGGAATAACGAGAATAAGAAAAGGCTGTTAAAGAATAGAACCGCGGACCGCTCCAGCCACCCGCCGACCGAATACACGCTCATCGCATATGCAGTCAAGCCGACAACTAAGCCGAGCGGAAAGATTAAGTGCTCAGGCCACGAAGCGTTGGCAGGTCGACGGAACACCACAAACGGCGCTATCAGCACGAACACCAGTGCGGGGAGGATATGTGCCAAGGTAAGGGCCGCGTGGGAGGCGAACACTGCATCGAGCGCTGCGAGCTGAGGTGGGCCAGAACGCGGTGGGAAGGTAAGTGCAGACAAACGCCGGAGTACCACCGCAACAGAAATCACGATGCAGCCCCAGAACCCGACGTATAACCACCGCGAAGGCGTTTGCTTTTTCAGACCGCCGGCGCCCCGAGTACCCTGGTAGGCGTCCATTTGCATTCACTCCAGGATCACAAACAAATTCATTTTATTTCATTTTCCTAATTATCAAATTCAGCCGTCTCCGCATCTTCGCTTCTGCCATCGATGAGCCCTGGCCCGCGGGTCAGCGTGAGAGCGGATTGGGAAGAGGCGAGCCGCCACCCATCCTGTAACCGCTTTGCTTTGTGAAGACTGCAGCCTGTCCCACAAAGGTTCTGGAGGGTAGCGACGATCGGTCCCACAGCATACAACTACGATCGCCGCAGCTGTGACGCAAGAACTATGGCGAACCCCACCAGAACCCGTATGCTTATGAACAAGCGGCGATTCTCTAAGAAAGCTTTTATCGATTCTTTCGGGGGAGAGACTCGATGAAAGTAACAAAGAGAATCGCTGTTCGTACTTGCATAGAACTTTGCGGATTGAGTCAGTACGACCCAATCTCCTGAAGTCTGAGGTGATCGAAATGGCCCCACTCGCGCCTGAAGAAACACTGCACAATTACCTCAGGCGGTACTTTGAAAAAATCTCCAGGGGCAAGATACGACAGTTTGCCGAGCAGAAGGAAGTTTCCAGCATAGAGGTCGTTCCAGCCGGACGGCCCGGCGTTGGCCAGCAACCGAAATCATGAAAAATTGTGCCGGTTGCCTGCGGCTGGAGTAATGATGCAGGCTCCGGCCTAACCTGCTGCAATCGGCATGTTGTCACTGGTCCCTATCCTCTAGAATGTGGGGGGAGCAGTCTGGTGATTCAACCTACTCGGATTTTGTGCTTGCTGGTACTTTCCGTTTCAGGTTGGGGACAGGCCGTCTCACCCGCCGCTGTTCAAGATGTAGATCAAGCTCAACCACCAGTGACAACGCTCAAGGTAGTTACGGGCCTGGTGGCGATTTCTGCCGTCGTGAAGAGCAAGGGTGGCGAGACAAAGACAGGACTGACCAAGGACGACTTCGTTCTTAAACAGGACGGCAAAGAAGAGCCGATCCGATATTTTTCCCGAGGGTCCGATCTGCCTCTGAGCTTCGCCCTCATGGTAGACACAAGCGGGAGCCAACAAACCTTTATTGGAGATGAAGCGCTGGCCAGCGATGTCTTCTTCGAGACCATGCTGAGCCGCAAAGAAGACCGCGCGATGCTCGTGCAGTTCGACAGTACTGTCTTAGAACTGAAAAGCATGACGAACTCAGCGAGTGCGCTCCACTTCGCGTTATCGCGCGTGAGCCAGCGTGGCGCCGGCGCAGGAGGAACCCTGCTGTACGACGCGATTTACGCCGTAGCGAACAAGGTCCTGGCGAGCGAGACGGGACGCAAGGCGATGGTGATTCTGACCGACGGTGGCGACAACGGAAGCCGCCGGACCCTTGCTGAAGCCATCGAACAGGCACAGCGTGCCGATGTGCAGATTTACTCCGTCCTTTACAGCATGCAGAACAGTCTGAGCGCCACGAACGCAGGCCGTGCGCCCGCGTTCGATCCCGGAGTGGAAGCGCTGCAGAAACTGTCGGAGAGCACAGGGGGACGGGTCTTTAAAGTCTCGCGCGCGATGAGCCTGCGGGATATCTTCGCAGAGATCAGCCAAGATCTGCGATTGCAGTACGAATTGGGCTACAAGCCTCCACCAGACACACGCGCGAACAGCTATCACAAGCTGGAGTTGAAGGCGAAGGACAAGAAGTTGACAGTGCAAGCCCGCAAAGGTTTCTTCGAACCGTCATAGACCTTAAATGCGCTCCTCGATAAACGCCCATGAAGCGGGCCCCTACCTCCTTAACAAAAAGATTTCTCAGAGCAACTGACTTTCCCATCCGGTCCCCTGACGTGATCTGCATACAAACTTGCTTTGGTCTGGTAGGCTTGCTGGATACTTAAGAAAAACGTGCTCCGTGCTCGACGATCATCTTGTCAAGAGCTGAAGGCTGGGCCTGCTTGTACCGGGACTTAGTTAGGAGGATCTTCTACCATGCAAGCTAGACAGTTGGCCGGCGAATATTCCCTTGCCACCGGGGAAGCGGCGGTTCGACGGCTTACAGCGCTGCACCGGGTCTATTCGCCAACCGGTCGTAGAGTTCTGTTGCGCGCGGGCCTGAAGACCGGGATGGCCGTCGCGGATCTTGGTTGCGGCGTGGGAGCTACCACCCGCATGCTTGCGGAGATGGTTGGGCCCACTGGGCATGTTACCGGTATCGATTTGAGTGCCGCTCAACTGGAACAGGGCCGCCGTTTGTGTAAGACGGGGGGAATTACGAACGCGACCTTCGTAGAGGCGAGCGCGACGGCGACCGGCCTGCGGCGTAGCTCGCTTGACCTGGTTTATTGCCGCTTCCTGCTGCTCCATCTTGTCGATCCGGAGGCGGGGCTTCGCGAGATGCTGGCGATACTCAAACCCGGCGGGGTGTTAGTGGTAGAGGACGGCGACCTGACGACGGCGGGCAGTAGTCCTGCCAGCTCACTCAGTTCGTTCGCGGATTTATTTGGTCGCCTGGGTCCCACGCGCGGTCTGGACTACTCGCTCGCAACTCATCTCTACCATTTGGTAAAAAAGGCGGGGTGTCCGGAGGCGGATATAGAGATCCACCAACCCGCTATGGCGCGAGGGGAAGACAGGTTTCTTTTGAAATGGACGGTGGAGGAAGCCGCGCCGGCCTTTATCGCCGCTGGATTGGTTACTGCTGCTCACATGGACACGATCCTTGCTGATATGGACCGCGACACGCGGAACCCCGATATTCTGGTGATCGGGCCCCGCATCTCATCAGTGTGGGCACGGAAGCCGGATTGATACCTTTTCGGCGCCTTCCCTGGTCTCTATACCACAAAGGTTCTAGAGGTTCGCGTCCTCTCGGCCCCTCTCATACCACCAGGATCGGCCGCGGTGTCACGCAAGAACTATGGCGAACCCCGCCAGGATCAGTATGCTTATCAACAAGCGGCGATTCTTCAAGAACACTTTCATCGATTCTTTCGGGGGAAGGGACTCGATGAAAGCAACGAGAAGAATCGCTGTTCGTACTTAAAGAGCTTTATGTTCGGTTCCGCCCTTTCCAATTTTCTGAAGTCTGAGGTGATCAAAATGGCTGAGTTCAAGCCCGAAGAAACGCTGCACAATTATCTCAGGCGGTACTTTGAAAAAATTTCCAAAGGCATGACAAATCAGTTTGCCGAACAACGGGAACTTTCCCGCATGCAGGTCATTCCAAATACGCGACCCTCGGCTGGAGACGGAAGCTAGTCGTCAGGCCGCCGGACTTTGCAGTATCAGGGCGAGCGCGTGCAGGCGCATGGCATCCGTACTGCTCCTGGCAGCGGACGCGCCCGTTTCCACAGAAGCGGCCATGCCCTGGAGTTTGGCCAGGTCCTTCCTGGCAAGATGCGACGTCTGGGCGCGGGCAATTGCCTTGTTGAGCGCGGCAATCCGCTTCGCGGGCAGCGCCTGGGAGCGTCCTAACTGATCCAGGTAAGCCCGCGCGACGATCAGTTGTGAGGGCCAGGTAATGTTTTGCTGGCTCTGGACGTTGAGCTCGGTGAACTGGACCAGATTGGCCGCATCGATCTCGTTCTGCGTGAGAAATTTGTTCGGCAACAGCTTGAACACGTCAAGCCCGCGGGCGATCTCCGATCCATAGATATACCCGTTGTACCAATACGCAGACCACTCTCCGCCCAAAACTAATGCCTTGGCGTCGATGGGTCCGCGATCGAAGTAGCCAATCTCGTACGGATGCGCTGCGTCGGTGAAATCGACCACGGAAATGCCCCCTTGATACCAGGCCTGAACTTCAATATCACGTCCGGGGATGGGTATAAGCGAGCCGTTGTGGGCGACGCAATTTTCCGTGGCCGTCTGGGCAGCAGGCATTTTGTAGTAGCTTGCCAGCGAAAGCTTGTCATCTTTCAGATTGAAAATCGCATCCGCTCCCCATTTGTTCGGGTCGGTCGAACGACAACGCGGCTGCAGCCCGCCACCCCACTCGTCGGTAAAGACCACCTTGGTTCCGTCGTTTGAGAAGGAGGCAGAGTGCCAATAGGAGTAGTTCGGATCATTGACCGCATCCACGCGCTTTGGATGGACTGGATCTTTGATGTCAAGCAGGATGCCGTTTCCGGAACACGCACCGGCGGCGAGGCCCATGGCCGAATACACGGTGATGTCGTGGCATTGGTTGGTATCGGAAGGTTTTTCCGCTCCCTTGTCGTGGCTACCGCCGTTATTTAGCCCGTTCAAAGCACCCGTGCGCGGATCAATAAATACTCTTGGGCTGGAAACTACCTTAGCTTGCTCCGGCGCAGCAAGTGGGACCTTGATCACATCGATTCGGAATAGAGAGGTGTTTGGGTCTTTAGCCGGGGCGCCGCCCGAGCAGCCGGCAAGCTCGTCTGCCGGCCGCACAAACGAGGTTCCTGAGACGTAGAGGTAGACATTCTCTTGATCGCGGGGATCGACCACGAGCGTATGGGTGTGTGAGCCGCGACAGGTCTGCACTGCTGCGACCTGTTTCGGTTTCCTTATATCCGAGATATCGAAAATCCGCACACCGCGAAAGCGCTCAGGGCTGGCAACCGGTACGCGTGGGTCCTTTTCATGTCCCGGCTCTGGCGGAGGCAATGGCGGGAAACCTTGTGTACCACAGTCCAGGCGACCGTTGGGCATTTCGACCGACATGAAGAGCAGGTTTCGATACACAGAGACATCGCCCTGGCCACCCGGGCACACCAGTGAGGTGATCAGCGAAATCTTTGATGGGTTCGCGATATCGTAAAAGTTCACACCATAAAAGTTGCCCTGGAACAGGTGTGTTCCCTGAAATGCAAAATCCGAGTTGGCGAAAGCAAGCTGTGCGATCACGGGCTGCATGGGTTTCGGGATCCTGGCTTTGTTCACGCCAAGAATGTCGAGTGTCTTCTGCACAGCGGGATCGTCTGGTTGCGAGGACGGCAACTGAAAGGCGTTCGCTTTCTTCAGAAATGCGATGTGCTCCATGCCCATTGCTGCCTCGCCCGCGTCATACAGTCCGGGCTTCAGGCCGACGCGCGGATCGTTGGTCGTGGATCCCGTCATCCCTGGAGGCAGTGGCGTAACTGGTTGAGGAGCGAACGGGTTTTCTTCTCTCTCCTCGGGAATCGCGGGCTTCGCGGCCGGGGCCGTGGGTGCCTGCGCTCGTAAAGTGACGACGGTGAGGTTCAAGATAGCCAGGGCAAAGGCCGCACCGACTAAATGGAAACCGCGAGCCTGCTTACACTTCATCATTTCTCCTTCAAGATATGCTGCATAATGCTTATCTCGGCCCGCTGCGTGTTATCCGCATCCGTCGCAAAATCGAAAAGCTCGGCGTCCTGACCGGCACCGGGAGTATCGAATAATTGTTTTACCATCGCCAGGGCTCCCTTATGGTGCTGTATCATTCCGGTCAAAAACTGCCGGTCAAACTCCGCGCCGTTCGCCTGGCGTAATGCGTTCATCTGCCCGGATGTCAGCATTCCCGGCATTGGGGGCATCGGCTTACCGCTTTTATCCATGTCGGGCATGCCCGGCATGGCCATCGACACGGGCGCACCCCGCGCAACCAGCCACCGCTTCATGAACTTGATCTCATCGCTCTGGGAAAGGCTGATGCGAGCTCCGAGAACGCGAATCTCTTTGTTTTCGGTGCGTGATGCAATCAGCGCGGTCAGCTCCACCGCTTGTGAGTGATGCATAATCATCCCCTGCATGAACTCGATGTCCGCCGGCGAGGGACGTGGGGCAACGCCGGGTGTGGAAGCCGGAAGCCTCCTGCTTGGAGTCCCAGGGGCGCCAGGCTGTACGACGGAGACGGAGCCCGATGGCGATTCTTGCGTATAAGCCGGCGTGGCCAGGCCATGAAGCAGCATGCCGCAAACCACGCTCACGGCGGCCCCGATGCCGAAGGCCCGCGAAAGAACAGCAGTAAGGGCGACACCGGGCCTTTCTACCGGCTGCCGAGTTGTGAAGGGTAGATGCTGCAGCGTCGCTCCTTTCAAACTGCATTTGGGATGATCACTATGGTCGCATGCGCCGTGTTGCCTGCCCAATTCTGATGTGATTTGAGGAGCTTTAGCGTGTGCGTGAGAACGGGAAGAGAAACAGCAGGTCCACACACCAGGATCTTTAAAGGTGCGGAAAAAACTCTGGACGAAGGGCACGGCTTCAGCCGTGCGGTGCATGGCGGGGTTGATGAGGGCTTTAGCCCCTGGGTTGCGGCTAAGTCCTTTGTTTTAAGCGATGCTTGAAGTTATGCGTTGTATTTCGCCTCCAGGGTGGTGAAAAGCGGCCGACGGAAATGGTGCGTGATATGCGTGGTATGCGTGGTAAGTCCGACGGAAATGGTGAGTGATATGCGTGGTATGCGTGGTAAGTCCGACGGAAATGGTGAGTGATATGCGTGGTATGCGTGGTAAGTCCGAATCCAGGCAAGGGCTGTCCGGGATAATTGCGCACTGAGCCGTTGTGGCGGGCCGCGTTTCATACATCATCCGCGCACGTGGCCGGCAAATGATTTCGAACAGCACAAAGTTATTGGTGAACACACCTATATATATGCGGATTCGGGTCAGTTTTACGGCAGGAGAATGGCGTTTCTTTTCCGCAGGCTCTAAAGAGGCTGCGGAAAAACTCGCCGTTGGGTAGGAAAGCCGTACCTCAGGGGCTAAAGCCCAGCGTATTTTCAATCACTTACGGCACGACTAAAGTCGTGCCCTGATACAAAACATGAGTTTTTCCGCAGCCTGTAAAGTCGTG
>DASRRN010000599.1:0-4066 GCA_035695685.1 Acidobacteriaceae bacterium
CTGGCGAATGACGATGCGAAGGAGTTCCTGCCTGGTCATAGCGTCTGCTCGTTTCCCCAGATACCTTAAAATCAGCCTCGTACGCCAGCGGCTACAAAGCCCCCGAAGCTGTTTGCCTTTAGTTACATATTTATGCGCCAAGAGTCCCGTTAATTACTACTATTTAATGAATTTTATTGGAAAAAACCGCAGGCTGGTCCTCCCGGGCGCTCCCCTAACCTCGGTTCGGGCTTTTGAGGGCGAAGTAGGGAAGACGACTCCTTGTCATAGAGCCGGACCTAAATTGTTCTTCATGATCAGTTTAGCGGTACTGATCACGCTTCCTCCGGCATTTGCGAGTGGCGCCGTTACCACACCTTCCGGGATAGACACAAACCCACTTAATCTCGACCCCCTGGTGCGCCAGGCCTTCCAGCGCTTTTACATCCTCGATTACGACGGCGCACTATCACGCTTCGAGAAGATTCAGGCCCAGAACCCTGACAACCCGCTTGCCGTCGACTACGTATTGGACGCGGTCATCTTCCGGGAACTCTATCGCCTCGATCTGCTGGATACTACCTTCTACGCTCATGACGGGTTCTTGAAGGGCAAGCACGCAGTCGCTGCGGATCCAGCCGTGGCTATTCGCGTTAACTCACTGTTTACAAATGCGATAGAACTTTCCAACCAGCAGCTGGCCAAGCATCCTGAGGAGGTTGACTTGCTGTTTGCACGAGGCTGGGCACGCAGCCTGCATGCGGTTTACATCGGCTTGGTGGAACGGAGCTTTATTTCCGCCCTCCATGTCGCTCTCCAGGCGCGTAGCGACAACGAAAAGGTATTGCGGCTCGATCCTCAGTACATCGACGCAAAAATGGTGGTTGGGGTCCACCAGTATGTCACCGGCAGTCTTCCCTTTGGCATCAAGATACTCGCTGGTGTAGCCGGGATCACCGGATCTAAATCAAAGGGAATACAAGATTTACGGGAAGCAGGGGAGCACGGTGTGATCTCCTCGGTCGAGGCCCGGACGGCGTTGGGGCTCTTCCTGCGCCGGGAGGCAAGATATGATGAGGCGATCGCCGTCACCCGGTCGCTGACAGAGGAGTATCCGCGGGACTTTCTCTTCCGGCTGGAACTGGCTAACCTTACCAAGGATGCCGGTCAGGGCAAAGAGGCCATCGCGGAGTACCGTCAGCTACTCGCGCAAGCTAAGAAGCCGGGTTTTTTCCCTTCAGCTCATCTGGAGCTGGCCTGGTTTGGTCTGGGCGACACGCTGCAGGGGCAGAAGAACTATGCCGAGGCCGCCGCTGCATACAATCAGGCCACGACTCAGCCGACTATTAGCGTGGATCTCAAGAGCCGCTGTGACCTCAATTCGGGCAAGATGTATGATCTTTTAAATGAGCGAGATATGGCGCTGAGACAGTATGAGGTCGTGCTCCGTCAGGACGGCGACTCGGCGCAGGCAGATTCCGCCCGGAAGTATCTCAAGTCTCCGTTTACCGTGCACTAGAATGGTCGTGGGAGGTGTCGAATGGCTTCATACTGTTCCGCCTGTGGCGTCCCGCTCCCGGGGGGAGCTCGTTTTTGCTCATCCTGCGGTAAGGCCGTGGCCCAGCCTGGACCGCTTGGCGCTGCCGGATCTGACTGGTCGCGCCTTTCGGTGCGACCGCGCGCTGGGAGGAAACTTGCCGGCGTATGTCAGGGGCTTTCCAATCAATATGGTTGGGATGTGACGTTGACCCGGGTCATCGCCGTTCTGCTGGCCGTGCTCGTGTTCCCCGTCGGGCTCCTGGGCTACGGGCTACTGTGGCTCATGATGCCTGAGGAACCCCTTGTCTTGCCGACTACAACGCATTTAGATACAGCGACGTAGATCCGTCAAAGGGTGGAAGGGTCCAATGTTTTATGTCTCGGGGGATGCCCGCCTCTTTTACCAAACGCTGGGCACAGGACCCGACGTTGTCTTACTTCACCCCACGCCTGTCCATCATGAATTCTGGATGCCCATTGCTCTAGGCCTCCAGACCGATTACCGGGTAACGCTCCCGGATTTGAGGGGTCACGGCCAATCCGAGGCGGGCCACGGCGTTATCGACATATCCCGATTGGGCGAGGATATCGAGCGGCTACTCGACGCCGCCCATATCGAGCGTGCCCTGTTTGCCGGATGCTCGATCGGAAGCTACACATTATATGAGCTTTGGAGGCGGATCCCCGGCCGCATAGGCGGGCTGGCCTGGTGCTGCGGGAAACCTCAGCCCGATACCCCGGCCAACCGGGCCAAGCGAGCAGAAGATATTGAAAAGATAGGACTTGATGGCACGTCGGAGTTCTTCGACCGGATGGTCAATACTTTGGTGGGCAAGACCTCACGAGCGCAGCATCCGGAGAAATCCGTTCAACTCCGCGCGATGATGGACGCGGCCACTCCCGCGGCGGTGATTGCGGTCCAACAAGGCCTTGCCCGGCGCCCGGACTCGGTCCCTTCCATTATTACTGTGACCGTCCCAGCCCTGGCCCTGGCTGGCGCCGAAGATCCGGGAAGCACGCCGGAGGAGATGTCCGTTATCCACGACCTGCTGCCGGAGAGCGCCTGGCGCGTTTTGCCGGATGCCGGCCACTACGCACCCTATGAGCAGCCGGAGACGGTTGGCCGCCTGCTGCGCGAATTCTTCGACGGTGCGACGCATGGGCATATTTGGAAAATAAAACAAACCCGAATAGGCTGAAGTTCAAACAGCGACTCCCTTTCCACGAGGCTCATTGCTTTTGAAATTTGAGACCGGATTCTCCCACCGTCCCTTTCACTATCCCAAAAGCAAATCGGCATTGCATTGTGAGGGTGTGTCCCTGCCGTCGTTAGCGAAAAAATATGGGACCCCCCTATACGTCTATTCCGCTGGACAGATACTCGATCGCTATCGGCTTTTCTCGAATGCGTTTGCCCATAGGGAACCCCTCATTTGCTACTCGGTGAAGGCGAATTCCAATCTCTCTATTCTGAAACTGCTGGCGGCTCACGGTTCGGGATTCGATATCGTCTCCGGGGGAGAGCTTCATCGCATCCTCGAGGTGAATAAGAAGGCCGCCCACCGAGTGGTGTTTTCAGGAGTAGGCAAGACAGCCGCGGAGATCGATCTTGCTCTTGCCGCCGGCATTTTGATTTTCAATGTGGAGAGCGAATCTGAAGTGGCCCTGCTCGCCGAGCGGGCGCAGAAGAGACGCGTTCGGGCCCGGGTCGCCCTGCGCGTCAATCCTGACGTCTTCGCTGAGACCCATCCTTATATATCCACTGGCCTGCGCGAACACAAGTTCGGAATCGACATCAAGGCTGCCCGGCCTGTTTACCAGGAAGTAAAGCGATCGCGTTACCTGGACCCGGTTGGAATCAGCGTGCACATCGGATCTCAGATTCAGACGGCCGAGCCGTTCGGGGCCGCACTGGCCGGGGTAGCCGAACTTATCCGTGAATTGGAAGGCGATGGCATACAGATCAAGTTCGTCGATGCCGGGGGCGGTCTGGGCATCGACTACCGCGGGTCAACTTCCAGCTTCGATCCGGTCGAGCAAATGAAAAAATATGCCGCTGCGGTGGACCGCGCCCTGGAGGGGATTGAGGTCCGATTGCTGCTAGAGCCCGGCCGATTCCTGATTGCACAAGCAGGAACCCTGCTAGCCAAGGTGTTGGTGGTTAAACGCAATGGAAGCAAGACTTTCGTAATAACGGACGCGGGGATGAACGACCTCATCCGCCCGGCGCTTTATCAGGCCCACCATGAGATTCTACCGGTGCTGAAGAACCCGCTGGCCAAAGCCGCCGTAGTCGACATTGTCGGTCCGGTTTGCGAGACGGGAGACTTCTTTGCCCGGGATCGGGAGATGCCCGAAGTCAAAGAAGGGGATTTGATGGCTATGCTCGACACCGGCGCCTACGGCATGTCGTTGAGCTCCAACTACAACTCCCGGCCCCGGCCGGCGGAAGTCCTGGTCGAGGGCAAGCGAGCCCGGCTGATCCGCCGCAGGGAGACGATGCGGGACTTGGTCCAGCCGGAAAGCCGCCTGGTCTGAGTCCGGCGTC
>DASRRN010000600.1:0-25178 GCA_035695685.1 Acidobacteriaceae bacterium
CATTGCTGAGCGTTAGCTTACCGTCCCGCCGAAGAGTTGAGGAAATGACTTCACGCATGAGAATGTTTCTTGGGGAGCCGAATTTTGGTGTGCCGGCTCCCCGGCTTCGTAGTCAGCTGTCCCTTGCAATCTTGTTGTAACACTCAATTCTTATGCTACGGGCTGAAGCCCGTACCTACCTCCCGTGCCTTCAGCATTGAGTTTTTTCCGCAGCCTGTAAAGCCCGGATCTTTGTTGGGTTTTGACGGCACAACTACAGTCGGACCCCGATACAAAGCATCAGAGCGTTGACACCCAGATGACTGGCGCATTCCGCAGAAACGGATCGATTCTCATCGGGTAGGTTTCGTGTCCCGTGGTTTCTGAAACTTCTGCGAGAGTGTTCGAATTGTTCAGAAACGGACAATCGCAATGACGTGTTACATCCTGCGTAAAGAGTGTTCATAAATGAACATAGTTTTTCGATTTCAACCATCGCGTCCCCGCGTCATCGCAACCCTGATAGCTAAATACTGAACTTTGCAGGGAAAGCCCCTCCCCATCTGTGGCCTTTCGGATGCAATACATCAAGCTATGCGAACTCCGATGTGCACAGTCGTATACGCACGGGAACTTACGACGGAAGAATTGCGTAACCACAATTCAGGTAGTAGTCGATCCCATCTTTCTTCCAAATTCTTACTGAGGGACACACATGATCGTCTTGTTTTTCCATCGAGCATACCGACCCTATCTTCACTTGAGAGTGAGCTTGCTTCTTCTTACCGCGCTGAGCTTGAGCGTTTGTGTCGCCTGGGCGCAAACGTCCGAACCCCAAATCCGGTCTTCGCAGGTGCGCATTGCTCAGGATATGGAATCGATTCATATCGCCGAACAGGAGCATCGTCCCGATGCGGAGCGAGGCGTTTTGTGGGCGCAACTTGCATCGGAGTACCACTACGCCGCAGAATTCCCGAAGGCAGAGGATGCCTACAACAAGTCACTGCATCTGCTGAAGACTGTACCCGCAGCCAGGGCAGAATATGCCGCAACGCTCGAAAGCCTCTCTGCCCTCTATCTGCTTTATGGCCGTGTGGATGACGCCGAGAGCGTCAGGAAGCAGGCGCTCGCGGTACGTGAGAAGCTGGGCAACCCATCCGATATTGGACTTAGCCAGGTACATCTGGCGAACGTAGCTATTGCGCGGCGCCAGTTCAAGAAGGCAGAGCGGCTGGTCCTACGGGGAATGGAAGAGATGGAGTCTTCCTCTAACCCTCCCAGGGCGGGGATGCTGTCTGGATTGATTACGCTCACGTATGCACGCTGCAGGCGGGGACACTGTGGTGAAGGACTGATGAGCGCACAGCAAGCGGTTGCCTTTGCCAACACCCACTTCGCGTCAGAATCGTCCGCTGTTGGATTTGCGCTAGAGACGCTCGGGTTCGCTGAGTGGAAGAACGGAGCAGTCCAGGACGGGGAGAAAGCGATGCTCCACGGTATCCAGATACTCAGGACAGAGCTGGTTCCGGCCGATCCTCGCTTGGCCGGTGCGCTGCTGCAATACCAGGACTATTTAATCGCGACAAGCAGGAGGGTGGAAGCACAAAAGATTCACGAAGAAGTGGAAAGGATGAACAGTCAGACCGGAAGTTTCTGTTCGGCCTGTACCGTAAGCGTCTACAGTTTATCGAATACGTTGCGATAGGAAGGAAACAGGCTGCTGAAAAAATGAACAATTTCTGCGGAAACGAGATAGATAACGTACCCTGGGGCTAAAGGACAAATGATTTGCTGGGTTTATGTACGGGCTGAAGCCCGTACCTACCCGCCCGTAGACCTTCAGCGTTGAGTTTTATCGCAGCCTGTAAAGCCCAAATCTTTGTTGGGTCTAACGTCCCGACAAAAGTCGGGCTCCGCCGCAAAGCATTAGAGCGCTAAGTCCCAGGAGACTAAGCGATAGCATACCTATTGCCTGTAAATGAATGACCTTGCGGGTGAATAAGTGTCGTGTCATGCGAATAGCGCCCGCTATTACCCTAAGCTACGGGAATTACTGTATAGGAGGCCTGGCATCTCGCGCAGGATGTGGAGTCACGAGAACCTCTCCCAGTGGGCCGCGATCCAGGCCGCTCGCATCCACCAAATGCACTGAGACCCTGCTGGTACTGGGTGGCGCTTGTATGGTGGTCTGCAACTGTACCGGCTCGATGGGAGTCACGGACATAAGCTTCGCGGTCCCGTGCACGCCCCTCCCGTAAAAGTGCACCACCAGATCGCCCGCATAAAACACTCCAAAGCTTCCGGAGAGTGCCAGGCCGGCGGGGGTAGCGGTAGCCGTAAGTGGCGCTCCGATAACTCCGCTATAGGTCGTCGTCTTGAAGTCCTCTCCCATTCGTGTGGGATACCACTGCGTGTCCATAGCGTAGCTTTCGCCCGGTGCGAGTTCGACTAACGGGCTGTTCAACTCGGCCTCCATGAAAGGCCCCTCACGAGGTTCCGTGTTTTTATCCTGCCGTGAAGGCTCGCCGGACGAATAGAAGATGATGGTCGCTTTACTGGGATACCCGGCAGTGGGATTAACACGGTGGCGCTCAACCATGGTGTATCCGGTTGTGCCATCGACAGCCGCCAGCCATCCCAGGGGGGAGTCTACCCAGACTTCTTGCATGATGTTGTTCCAGTGCACCCGTAACATGCCATCACTGACGGAGAAAGCCGGGTTGTCCGCCGGGCCGGTGCGCACATAGTAGCCATTGAGATATGCACTTGTGGGGTTCACCGCCGTCACTCCCCAGAATTTCGTGTTGAATTTCTCCGAGCCAGCGGGGTTGGAGGTGGGATACTCGGTGATTGTCTGCTCCGACCATGTCTGCGGGTAGCCGCTCATGTTCTGCATTACCACATGAAACGAGATCACGGGCGTGTCCGCGTCGATGCTGATGTCGCGGACATAACGCTGCCCGATCTCCGGATTCACTGGCCCAGTCATCCGCACCGCACACCTGGCGCCGCGCGACAGCACCTCCAAGGTAAATGGGCCACCGTCGAGGTTACCCCCGCCGGACCAATGCTGCTCATCCTGGTTGCCCTCCGGTAACGGCCATACTTTGTCTCCACCGTAGTTGTGCTCACCGCCGCGGTTACGTTCCAGCGGAATCACCTGCCCTTTGAGTTCCGGATTGACGTAGAGGAAATCGTGGCCGCCGAAAGTAACCTGTATTAGCCGTCCACCAATCTGCGGAACAAGCTCCAGTTTCACCCAGGGATTGACCAGCTCCTCCGCCTTCCATCCCAGGTAATTCGTTTCCTGCACGCTGCAGCCAGGCGCGGACGCGGCTTGGCACTGCAGAGGCAAAGCCAGCAGCGCAAGGAAGATAAACCACTCTAAAAAGCACTCTTTGGTTCTGGGAGAAGTGGAATACATTGGCTATCCCTAGGAAGATTGGGGCTGTCGACCATTCATTGAAGCGCAGCCGTATACGTGATCTTACGATGAACCTGGCAGCGGCGAGGAAGAGGGTTTCTCCCGGAAGCCTGCGGAAAAATGAACCGTTTCTGAGGAAACGAGATAAAGAACGTACCCCAAGGGCCTAAAGGCCAGATGATTTCTCTGGGTTTATGTACGTGCTGAAGAGGGTGTGCGAGAACCGGAAGGGGAAACAGCAGGTCCCTCCACTTCGCTACGCTTCGGTCGGGATGACACTTCTGTCGGACGATTGAAATCCATTCCTCTGGCTGTTTTGGCCATTTTCCTTGCAAACAATGTGTCATCCCGACCGGAGCGTAGCGAAGTGGAGGGACCTGCTGTTTCCCCTTCCGGTTCTCACACACCCTCTAAAGCCCGATCCTCCCGTACCCTCAGCATTGAGTTTTTCCTCAGCCTCCTAGAGGTCACTCAAGGTTTCGGTTGTCTCACTGCAATGAATGAAATTTGCTCCACATCCTCTGCCTTCAAATCAAAATTCTGTTGCAATGTTGTTCGGGCCGGAAAATGGTTCTTAAAAAACGTTCCATACAGAGCATGGACCTGGTCTGCGTCTTTCATCTCACGCATATAGATGGTGGAAGAGGCGACATTCGAGAAATCCATATCCGCCTCCTCTAACCCATCCAGTAAGTTGCGCATCGACAGCCGCACCTGCACACCCAGATCAGAGGTAAAGAGGCCTAGAGCTGGAACGTACGCGTCTTTTGCTGAGAGATAGAGTGTATCGCCATAGAGGATACCGGGGCTTGCAGTTCGGCTGGGCTTCTCATTTTTGGGACGAATTGCCCTGCGTTTTGCCAAATCGGCCCCCGCAATGCAGCTGAAAACGATGTGATTCCTATTCGGAAGATCCAACACCTGAATCGTTCCCCGTCCTGGTGTATTTCCAAATTCGAAATAGGTCGCATAAATCTTGTTCATTACGTCTTCAGGAGCGTCGGTGCTGCTGAGATATGGATTCACCCAGATAACATTCGCCATACTCATGTTCGCCGATTTTACAATCGTGGTGACGTTGTCGAGGGCCTGTTTCACTTCGCCTGCAAAATTCGCCGCAACCTTTCCCGTCAGCGGATCAGTGCCCCCCTGCGCCGACATGTAGAGAACGTCATCCACCTGGATTCCGGCCGGATCGAGGTGTGGCCCCTGCGGCCATCCCTGCGGGTGGATCACACGGCGAGTGGCCCCGGTGCTCACGGCAATGCAGTTGATCTCAATCTTCTCTCCTTTGGGCAGAGCGCCCACCACCAGGACGGTACGTGCGGGGGGATTTTGAACAATTGACCTCCAATAGACATCGTTCATTGCAGCTATATCGTGCCCATTGGTCACATAGATGTTCATCCAGACGATATTGCCATAATCCATTCCTGCTGCGCGGAGCACACGTTGCACATTGCCCAACGATTGGCCGGCCTCCTGTTGAAAATCCTGCGGAAGACTGCCAGCGGCATTCCGTCCGTTTTGACCGGCTACGTAGAGGGTTTGGTTGGCGAGAATGCCGGCACTTGAAGCCGGGCCAAGATCTTTGCCATCCACCTTGATAACCTTGAGCACACCGCCCTGCTGTGCAAAGACCTGCGCGCCCCATGCAGCAAGCGACAGGCATAAAGCAATTCGCCGGCAATGCCTTAGTAAGTAGCTCATTTTGCCTTCCAGAGACCTTTCACGGCCTCAAAACCAAACAGGACCTAGTAAGCTCTCCGTACAAGAGCCTCCAGCGAACCGAGGGAAGGACGGTCGCGCCTTTCCATAGTTCGGAGAGTTCGGAGAACCCACTTCAGGCAGATTGTTTGCGTGCTTTGGCAAGAATCTGGCGGAGGCGGTTTCCGACTATGAGATCTTCCCCTGGCTGCATGGTCATCGAGATAATTTGCAAATGATTCGGACGGTCTCTCCGCTGTCTATTGGGATCATTGTTTTTTATGCGTGCGAGAACCCCGCTGGGGTTACTGTTCGTCAGCACTTCAATCCGAGGCTCACCTGCGCGCAGCTGCTGGTCACATTGAGCCACGGTCAAGCCAAATTTCTGTTCGTCCCAGGTTACCGTCAGGGTCGGATAACTATTTTCGTCTGGAGGAATCGCAATGTTTGTGGTGACTCCCGGTACCGTTTCCACTAATTTCTGGATGCGTTCTACGCGGCTCTGCCACTCTTTATTTAACGCCCCAAGATCCGCATGCGACCAATAGTCAATTGCCGCCAGCATTCCCATAATCTCTTCCTTGCCGACTTTCATGGGCCGACACACGGCACCTTCCCATGGGTTGGTATTTGCCAGAGCCGCATCGATCAGGTCCTTTCGGCCCAGCAGCACCCCGGAACATTGGGGGCCAGACAGACCTTTTCCGCCACTGAAGCAAAAAAGATCGATGCCGAGTTTTGCGTAGCGGGTGAAATTTGTGTATGGGGGAATACCCGCCGCGTCGTCCAACAACACAGGAACTCGAGTGGGCTTGGTGATCTTGAGTATGCTCTCAATCCGGTCGTCCCTCCAGGTGGTGTAGACCATCGCGGTTTGTGGATTGATGGCCGGCTGCAAATCACCCACTGTCTTTGCAATCACCAGTTTGCCTCCGGCCAGGCGGATGGCGCTATCGAATGGGCTCCGGCCGCCCATCATGATCACTTCACTCTTCAAACCGGTTGTATCAGGCAATTGCCATATATTTTTTGGATCTGTCCCGGCGATGCAGCCCGCAGTGGCCGAAGCCATCGCGCCCGCTGAGCCAGAGGTGACCATTCCAGATTCGGCTCCGGAGAGCTTCGCCAGATGGCGGCCAGCGCCTGCTTGCAGCTCAAACAGGTCGACGAAATAATGGGACGCCTCCTCCGCGGCCCGCTGAGTCTCGGGTAGTTCCAGCGAACCGCACAAATAGGTCCAGGTGCCTCGCGCGTTGATCAAGGGGCGGACGCCAAGCCGGGTGTAAATATTGTCGGAAAAGGAATGCTTGACAGTGGACTTCACCGTGGCGGCGAAGCTGCGCGTGCTAATGGTTGCAAATAGTGGAGCCGCAGCCAGCAGTTTCATGAAAGATCGCCGGCCGTTCAGATTATTTTGAAACTCCTGATCAGACAACACGATGGTCCTTTCTATTCAGAAAACAAAACGGCTGAGCTAGAAGAAGTATTTCAGGGCTGTCCGGATTGTAAACGCCGACTCCGGGCGTGAGGATGGCAAGATCGTCGAATCTACGGCCATTCAGCGGAAGATTCGCTGCACTCTCCGTTGCCACAACGACACCAAGAGACGAGTTCTCGCTCTGGAGCAGGGGCTGGGTGGCGCTCACTTCCACCGTCTGCTCGGTGCCGCCGGCCTTTAGGGAGACGTTGACCTTCGCCTGCTGGTTAATTTGCAGCACAATACCCTTCTCCTGACTGGACGCGAATCCATTAGCCGAGACGGTTGCGTCATAGGTGCCGGGGGAAAGGTAACTGACACTATATTCGGCGGTGTTCGCAGTGACGGCCTTCTTCTCTATACCCGTAGCGATTGACGAGACGGTGACGTTGGCACCGGGGATGACGGCTCCGCTGTTGTCTGTAACGGTGCCGACGATGGCAGTATCAACAGTCTGTGCACGCAAGGGCACGGAGAGAATGACAAGAGTGAGGAAGAGAAGTGTGGAACTCAGTCTGCGCATCGGGGGTCTCTATAAAAAGCACAGCGGTTGTGATGGCGAGATATGGGTTTTGACTATTTGCACGCATGTGGAAATGCAAGGTTTGCGCGGTATAGTTCGTGTTTCCATACCCTGAAGGAGCCCGTTGTCACTTTATTTCATACAGAAATAAAGTATTAGGCACGATTTTACACGCCTTTAAGAGGCTGTCAATAAGACAGGATTCTTAGGGTCTACCGTGTGCAGGTCAGTATTTGCGAAGTCAAACCGAGGCCGAGAATCCAGTAGTGACTCGGTGTGTGAAAAGGTCTTATAAGGCATGGTCAGTTCAAATTGAAGTTCAGCAAGCGGGTTTCAGCAACCTCAAGGGCGGTCTTCAGGGCGCCCAGGAGCGCAGCATCTTTACCACAAAGGCTTAGGCGTACTCGAATCCGGTCCGAATCATGTTTCTGAAGCTGGAGTTGACGTGATACAGCTTCAAAAAGTCGCTGAGAGCACCCGAATGAGCCGCCCAAAACAATGAGGGTGGGATCGAGAAGAACAGAAATATTGGCGATCGCATCAGAAAGAGCTTTCGCTGCGGTCTCAATAACCTGGACAGCCAATACATCTCCAGCCTCCGCAAAAGCCAGGATCTCGGCAGCAGTCGCAGGTTCCCTGGGAGGCAGGTTCTTGGACATTCCGCGGGGAGGCAGGTTCTTGGACATTCCGCGCCATGTTTCCTCCATGCCTTTTCCACCCGCCACCCTTTCCAGGGGGCCCGGTAAGTGGGTGGAGAATGGACCGCGTGGAGCGCTCGGCACCTGCATATATCCGATTTCCCCTGCGCTTCCGGTCGCTCCCCTGTACAGCATTCCATTGATGAAAATGCCGGCGCCTACACCGTTTCCGACTTCCAGAAACACAAAATGGTCTTCGCCCTTGGCGGCACCGTACGCCCGTTCTCCTAACGCATGCAAATTTGACTCGTTGTCTATGATCACGGGTACTTCAAAAGCGTTTTCTAACAATTTTCTCAACGGGATATCGCCCCAGTCTTGGAGAAATGGCGCGAAGATGAGATTACCGGTGCTGACGTCAGTAATTCCGGGGGCCGAGGCACAAATCGCATATAATTTCCTTTTCGCAATGGAGTGCCGCTTCAACAACCTTTCTACGCTGACGACAAGTGTACGAACAACTTTCTCGGGAGTTTTCCGCGATGGTAAACGCGCACCCCACTGTGCAATTCGATTCCCTTGCAAATCGGCCAATGCGACCCTAATTCCCGAATCCTTAATTTCGAGTCCAGCAACATAGAGGTAACCTTGATTCAACGACAACTGATCTGGTGGCCGCCCGCCATCAGATTCTCCAAATCCCACGGAAATAACAAGGTCCCTCTGTACAAGATAGTCAATTGTTCTGGATACAGTTGGTCCGCTTAAGCCTGACATTCTAACGAGATCTGCTCTCGAGCACGGGCTGTTTGCACGGAGGAGCAGGTATAACTTCCGCGCATTGATATGGCGCAAGCTGGTTGGCCGTGATGCTTCTTCTGCCGGGATTGGTAGCTTGCGCTTACGCGCACTTCTTCTGATCAACTCTATCTCCCTCTTGGCAAACGGGTCGCTAAAACCATAGCAGAGATCTCTCAGACCGTTTTCTGATGCTAGCCGAGACGGTAATGGAAGTCGTAGTCAGTTTTCCTGGATTTTAACGGCTGAAACAGGGCAAACCCCCCGGGGCTAAAAAGGGTGTGTGAGAACAGGAAGAGAAAAAGCAAGTCCCTCCACTTCGCTACGCTCCGGTCGGGATGACACAATGTTTGCAAGAAAATGCCCAAAAACGGCCCTGAGGAATGGATCTCAATAGTCGACGACAGAAGTGTCATCCCGACCGGAGCGTAGCGAAGTGGAGGGACCTGCTTTTTCTCTTCCCGTTCTCACGCACCCCCTAAAGGCCAGATGGTTTTGCTGCGTTTATGTATGGGCTGAAGAGGGTGTGTGAGAACTAGCTTTTGTATCAGGGGCTTCAGCCTGCTGCAACTGCTTGAAACTGCTCTGGGCTTTGCAGACTGCGGAAAAACTCTCTTTCTACGAATGGCATGGCTTCAGCCGCGCCGTAAATTCTTCGGGGATACGCGGCTTTAGCCGCCGTTTCCAAGCGGCTGAGCGCGAGGAATGAAAAAAGCTTACTTCAGGGGCTAAAGCCCTCATCTTTTCGATTCTTGTACGGCACGGCTGAAGCCGTGCCCTTCGTACAGAGAAAGTTTTCCGCAGCCTGTTTAGTCCCTGCTAGGGTTGCGCTCGAAAGATATGCGAGTTCTCACGCAGTCTCTAAAGCCCGTACTTACCGGCAGGTATCTACAGCATTGAGTTTTCCGCAACCTGTGACCGGGCCTATTGATGAAAGACCTGACCTGTTGACATTCAACATACACGACTGTAGATTACACGTTGAAGGCCAACAGGTGGTGCAATGGGTGACGGAAAGTCGGATGTTCTGCAGGGCACGCTGGACCTGATGGTGTTGAAAACTCTGGAGTCAATGGGTTCATTGCACGGGTATGCGATTGCGCGGCGCATTGAACAGGTCAGCGATCACACTGTGATCATGAATCAGGGGACGATTTATCCGGCGCTGCTGCGTCTGCAGCAGCGCCGGTGGATCAAGGCGCAGTGGGGCGTCTCTGAGACTGGACGCCGCGCGAAGTTCTATTCACTGAGCAAGCTGGGACGGCAAAAAGTGGAGACGGAGACGGAGAACTGGGAGCGGGTTGCCGCGACTATGGCGCGCTTTCTAGCCCCGTCCAATTAGAGTGAGCCATGGACCGGATACGGATTCTGTTGAGCCGTTTCGCTTTTCTCTTCCGCCGGCGTGCGATGGATGCGGAGTTAGAGGAAGAGCTGAGTACGCATCTGGAGCTTGCGATCGAGGAGAATCGTAGGCGCGGTATGGCAGAAGAGGAAGCGCGGACCGCAGCATTGCGCTCGTTTGGTAACGTGACGCAGACGCGGGAACGCTATCGCACCGAGCAAGGGTTGCCGTTCCTGGAAGCGTTGGCCAGGGATTTGCGTTATGCCCTGCGGCAATTGCGTAAGTCTCCAGGCTTCACTATCACCGCGACGTTGACGCTAGCGTTGGGCATCGGTGCTAACGCTGCGATCTTTACACTGATTCATGCCACGCTGCTGCAGGATCTGCCGGTACCGCATCCGGAACAGTTGATTCGAGTGGGCGACGATCATCGCGGCGGAATCTCATGGTTCTCGACGCAGATGTATGACCAGCTACGAAAGAATACGCCTGAATTTGAAGAGTTGGCAGCGATGCAGGCATCTATCGACAGCTCGTGGCTCACGCTGCACCGGCAGGGAGTAGCCGAGGTACCTCATGGTGAGGTTAGCGAATGGGTGTCGGGAAATTACTTCGCCATGATGGGGATTACACCAGCGGCGGGACGGCTGTTGCAGCCTGCGGACGACATCGCAGGAGCGCCCATGGTTGCAGTGATGAGCTACTCGATGTGGCAGCGCGAATACGCCGGGGACCCTACGATCGTAGGCAGCGTATTTGTGATTAACACTCATCCGGTGACCGTTGTAGGAATCGCGCCGAAGGAGTTTTACGGGGACCGGATCACGGCGTATCCCACAGATTTGTTTGTGCCACTATCGACGGAGCCCCTGCTGGGAGAGGGTGATTTTACCCATAATCCCAGGATGCAGTGGCTCTACATTCTGGGCCGCGTGAAGCCGGGCGTGGCGCTGGGACCGCTGCAGGCGAAAATGCACGCCGAATTGGTTCCGATTTTTTCTGATATACCGTATTACTCCGATGCAGCTGGAGGAGAGGAGCGAATCAAGCGCATCCGTCTTTCGTTGACGCCGGGACATAGCGGCATAGCTGTGATGGCACGAGACATGGTAGCTGGTTTGCACCTGTTGATGTGGATCTCTGGGCTGGTGCTGTTGATTGTGTGCGCGAATATTGCCAATCTGCTTTTGGCGCGCGGGCTTGCACGAAGCGGCGAGATATCCGTACGCGTTGCCTTAGGCGCTCCGCGGACGCGCATTGTCAGCCAGATGCTTACTGAGAGCGTTCTGCTCTCGTGTATGGGCGGCACGGTGGGGGTGGCGATCGCTTACCTGATGTCGTCAATGATGCTTCGACTGGCATTCCCTCGTGCGGAGTTTTCCCCCATCCATGCCACCCCGTCGCCGCAGGTGCTGGGGTTTGCGTTTGGCGTGTCGTTGCTGACCGGACTGCTGTTCGGTATGGCGCCGGCGTGGGCGACCTCTCATGCGCAGCCGGCGGATGCGCTACGTCGATCGAATCGGACGAGCAGCGGCCACGCTTCGCTGCTGCAGCGTTCATTAGTCGTGTTGCAGGCTGGGCTGTCAGTGATTCTGCTGATTGGCGCGGGCTTGTTGGCCAAGAGCCTGATCAACCTGCAGCATCAGAGTTTTGGTATCGAGGTGGAACATCGCGTGGTGGTCCGCCTGAACGCTCAGAATGCCGGCTATACGACAGAAGAGTTGCAGCCGCTCTACGATCGAATGCGCGCCAGGATGCTGTCGCTGCCAGGCGTGACGAAGGTGGGGATGGCCCTGTTCGCGCCCCTCGATGGCGACGACTTGCGGTCTGACGTGGTCGTGGAGGGACAGCCGAGACCGGGACCTGCGGACGACGTTCACTCGTCATGGGATAGGGTTAGCCCGGAACTCTTCGATGCGATCGGCCAGCACCTGGTGCGCGGACGCAATTTTCTCGCAAGCGACACGGCTCACTCAACCGGGGTAGCTGTGGTGAACCGCGCGTTCGTGAAGCGCTTTTTTCCACGCGGAGAAGATCCCATCGGACAACACTTTGGCATGGGAGACATGAAGAGCGCCGCTGACTGGCAGATCGTTGGAGTGGTGGAGAATGCCAAATATCAGTATCCGCACGAAGAGCAGCAACCGATGTTCTTTCTTCCTCTGTTACAGCGCGCTCAAAGCGACACAAAATCCATTGACGTGTCTTCGTTGTACATCGGTTCGATCATCCTGGTAACCACGGGACCGATTTCGGGGCTAGAGCACCAGGTACGTCAAGCCATGGAGGAAATCAACCCAAACCTGAACGTGAACAACTACGAAACACTGGAAGAGCAGATTGGCGACCGATTGAGCCAGGAGAAGTTGGTGGCGCGGTTAACACTGCTGTTCGGACTGCTGGCGCTCGCGCTAGCGGGAGTGGGGCTATACGGCGTAACGGCCTACACAGTTGCGCAACGTGGATCGGAAATTGGGATACGGATGGCCCTAGGGGCAGAACGTAGCAACATTATGCGGATGGTGTTGCAAGGGGTCATGCTGCAGGCAGGGCTTGGGCTGCTCATCGGTGTTCCGGTGGCTCTGCTCTGTGGGCGCTATGTGCAATCACAACTCTTTGAGGTAACCGGAGGAGACCCAGGCGTCTTGACAACGGCAATCGCGACCCTGGCGCTGGCTGCTTGTGCGGCCGGCATACTTCCGGCCAAACGAGCGGCGACGATTGACCCTGCTAAGGCCTTGAGGAGTGAATGAAGGGTCCATCTTTGCTCATCTGCCGCACACTTGGGTTGACCGCAAAGTAGAGTCGTTCACATCAGTGTCAATTCCGACGGTTCCCGATTTTACCGGGCGTTCTCGCGGAATAGGTGGGAAATACGTGATCGATCAGTTCCTGTCGCAGCGTGAGACGGAGGTCCGTGCCGGGCTCAGGCTCGGTGTTCGATTGGGGATGCAGTGTGGAAGAGGGCGCAGGCGCTCCGGTGTCGGTCGTGTTGACCGCTAGAATGCTGGCCGTGTGCTCCGCCGGGTCGATCAGCATCTCGGAAGAAAAGCCGCCCTGGTCACCGTCGTGATAGACGTAGCGATGATCGTGGAAGTCCAACACGAAAAATCCAAGCCCCATCATCGGCGTGCCCTTGGTGTAAGGCGTGGCCGGTTTGCCCGGCTCGGTGACGGGCAGAACTCCCTTCCATGCCTCCTCCAGGGAATGGCGCTTCAGCACAAAATCGTAGCGCGGGTTCGCCGGATCGCCGATCAGGAATTGGAGATACTTCACCATGTCGGTGATGGGCGCTTTCAGGCCACTGTTGGAGGCTGTGATGCCCGTATCGAAGTTAAAGGGCTGCGGGGTGAGCTTATCACCCGCGCGCAGGTAACTGGCCGAGACATGCGACTCCAGGAAGTACGGCGAGCGATCGAAGTAGCTGGCGGTCATCCCTAGCGGCATGAGAATGTTCTTGTGCATGTAAATTTCGAAGTCATCGCCTGAGAGCCGCTGAATGATCTGGCCTAGAAACACGTAACCGAGATTGGAATAGCTCCAGTGCGATCCCGGACGAAAGGCAACCTGCGTATACGGCAGCATGGCGGCGACCTGCGCCCATTGCGTTGGTTCAAACGGCTGCCAGTCGCAGTTGGAAACGTAATCGCAGTCCCAGGGCCATGTGGGATTGCGAAACCCCGCACTATGGGTGAGCAAATCGCGAATCGTGATGGCATCGATGGAGCCAAATTCATCGTGCACCTGCCGCAGTTCGGGCACATAGCGTACGGCGCTGTCATCCAGCGAGAGTTTGCCCCGGTCGCGCAGCTGCAGAATGGCGATTGCGGTCATCGTCTTGGTGATCGAGGCCCAGTTGTAAGATGTTTCTCCGTCGACGGGTTGCTGGGTATCTTTGCGTGCGTTGCCGAAGAACAATTGCGTTGCCGGTTCGTGGATGTGGACGATGGCGATCCCCCCACCCACCACCCCGTGTTGTGACAGAACTGCATCGAAGCGCTGCGCAAAAGCAGGTCCTTGAGCGCACGCTGGTGTTTCAGTGATCAGACAGCTCGCGAGGAGCTCGCACGCGAGCAACGCTGCGCAGGCGACGGGAAAGCGGTTCGACATGAGGGTCATGATAATACGCTTGCCTGGTTGCGATTTGTGCGTCTGCGTGCCGCTGCAGAGACTGCGGAAAAAGTCTCTCCTGAGGGAAAATCGTACCCTCAGCTGCTAAAGCCGCATTCATTTCAAGGTAATTATGTACGGCCTAAAGGCCGTACCCTTCAAATAGATGAGTTTCTCCGCAGCCTGTTCAGCCCGGGGGACACGGAAATCGGGGAAAGTACCGGGCATGATACCTATTCACCGTCGAGAGTGTTCATTTGCGGCAATAAGTTAGCTGTCATCGCATACGCCCTCTTCAACCTATCTGCAGCTCACCTGGAAGCAGAGGTTCTTGCTGAAGAACGGTATCACGTGATTCTGAAACCGGTCAGCGACGGCGCTGGTATGCGTGCCGGGATAAATCTCAAAGCTGTTCGCGATTCCATAGTTGTCCAGAATATCGTGCAGCTTGCCGGCATCGATGCGTAATCTATCCTGGTCGCCCACATCCATGGAGATGGCGCGGTACTGCTTCAGATTTCCTATGTACTGGTCGACAAAAGACAGCGGCGCATTCGCCGCCCACTTCGCGAGGACGTCCGGTTGAGGAACGCCGTCCTTCACCGGTAGATCGAGATAGAGGGGAGGATTCTTCGGATCTGGCGACCAGGCCGCCGCGCTCGCAAGCTGAGCGCCGAGGAAGAATGGCAAGCTCGACGTGTCTGCCGGTGTCTTGGCCGCAGCCACTGCCTTTTCGAGCTCGGGATTCGCCGCGCCGGCCGCCCGTGCAGACATGCAGCACGGGCTCATGATGTACAGGCTTCCGAACACGTCAGGGTGCTTCATGCCAATGCGACTCGCGCCGTAGCCGCCCATCGAATGTCCCACCAGGCCACGGCTCATCCGATCCGGGATGGTTCGGTAATGCGCATCGATATAGGCAACCACGTCATGAGAGATGAACTTTTCGAAGTCCCCGGTAGTCACAGAACTCGAGTACATCGAGCCGTTGTGGACTGTCTTCGAATCCGGCAACACCACGATCACCTCTTTGGCGCCCTGGGCGAAGGCGCCTTCGATGGTCTGCGGGACATGAATCTCATGCGTCCACTGTTCAGCGCCAATGGAATAGCCGTGCAGCGCATACACCACGGGATAGCGGCGATGCTTCTCTTTCTCGTAGCTGGGCGGCAGAAAAACGATCACATCCCGATCAACGGCATCTCCTTCCAAATTGCCTTCAAGAGCCGTGCCGTGTATTTTGATGTGCTCCACCGTCACCGGCTTCGCACCCGGAACCAGTGCAGGCACGATCGTTTGCAGCTGAGCCGACAGCATGGGCCCGAGTAAAACGGCCATTCCCAGCACCGCCGTCCAATACAGCTTCGTCGTCTTCATCGCTCTCCTCAGTTGGAACCTGCATGACGGATACGGGCTGATCGAAAGATAACCTTAGATGCAAAGATAACCACTAACTATCCTGTTCGATAACCATGTTTACATATCTTCTCGTAAACCGCGCTATTGTGTGGCCGTCGACAACTATTCGCCTGCCCTTCCGTCTATTTTGATGGAGACTTTCGAACGGCACCTTCGTTTCACCCCTGCTGGCAGAGCAGACCTGGTTCTGCGACTTCGTCTGTTTGGTGGCGACACTGGAGAACCATGGCGTTTCTTGCTTTCCGTTCGAGGGCAATTCGTAAGGTTGATGGTTTGTTGGTGCGCGCGGGTGAACTCTGCGGCATTGTAAGAGCTTCCTACCTTAGTCCCTTCTTCCCCTTCGTCCTTGGTTTCGAATTGTGGCGGTTTCTCCGGCGTCAGCTGCCAGGCGATCGTTTCGTACCGGCGAAGAACAGCCGTTTAAGGCTGCGTCTGCTGCGAGGAGGCGCTTTCGCCGTAACGTTGATGCTTCCGGCGGAAAGATGGGCACATGGTGATGGGGCGCTTGCGGGTCCGGTTCTGCCGGATGCTCCCGCTACCCAACAAGGAAACGCAGCTACTCAACAGCAAGCGTCACGGCAGAAGGCGTAATCGGCGCGGAATCTGTCGAATTCTGGCCTGACATCTCAAGGCATCTGTTCAAGAAGCACCACGCCGCGCAGTAGGACACCGCCAGAGCTTGCCGGTCAGGCCACGTGTTGTGCGAGATGGGTTTGGATTCCCTAGAAAGTATTTGAACGGACAATGCCCGCCGCCCCTGCCACAGTCAGATCATGAGCGACTACCTTGAAACCGTCACGCGAAGCGTCCACATCACGGGAGATGCTTTTGAAGAGCAGGATGCTTCCGTCCAGATGTACGCGGATCTTTGTCGTCGTCCATTGGGCAGGAGAAACTTCCTCGCGTGCGAGGAAGAAGTGAGTTTTGTCACTTAGTTGCCCGAGGATACCATAGCCAAACTCCACTTTATGCTCGAGCTGTGCATCAAGCTCGCATAGGCGCATATCGGTCGTATGGATGAGCAGCATACCCGACATTGCATGGACCACGCGGTCCTGATAGCTCTTCTCATGAAACGATGGATTGGGCTGAAAGGCAATGCGGGTATATGCACCCTCAGAGCTAATGGTCCTGAACAGGAAGATCTTTGGGACTGCTCTGAGCAGTTCCGGCAGTCGTGCTTCATCCCGTTGACGACGCTGCCTGGCGCGGCGGAATTCGCTCGGATGGCTCGCCAGATATGCGATGCGTTCATCTTCTTCCCTCTGCCGGAGGCTGGATAAAGGCTTGCCATCTTCGGAGATAAGGCGGGGGAGGGAACCATCTGGGGTTTCGACTACCAGTTCCTCCCAAAGCCGGCCGCTGGTGCGGTTCGACCTTTCCTGGTTTCTGTACAAGAAATGCTGACGGTTCCTCCAGGCAGCGGTTTCAGCCTGCACCATCTGATCGACCATACTGATCGCGGGGATGGGTTGACTTACCTGAGCTGGCAAACTGGTACACACGACAAACTGCCCGACCAGAAGAAGGAGGACAGCACCTCCTGTAAAACGATCGCAGCTGTGGAGGGTAGATACGCCCACCGTGCTCACATTGGATGCCAAGTCATCTCTATGCGCACCGGAATTTCGTTCTTGATTGGAACTGTCAGGAATGATGGCCGGTCGATCTTAAAATCGGAACACGTAGCCGGGATGGTTCCAGATATTTGCACCTGGCTGCCTTGTGTCACCCGCTGGAAGGCGAGATGCGTGTAGTGGGCGGTCTGGCCGGCAAACTGCACTTCCAAATCGGCGTAAATGGTTGGGGATGTGATGGCCGCCTCGGGAAAATGGGTGCGCACGATAACCATGGGAAACTGCGCTCCCCGAACGTCTTCTATCATGTGAAGATCGCGGTTGCTGTCTCCGGAGTCAAAGGACTTCACCGGCACCGCAATCAGGAAATCACATTGTCCCGAATGGCAAATGCCTTTGCCTTTCGCCCCATGACTGACGCCATCGACTTCATGCATGGGATGGGTGATGTGATAGATGAGAGTCGATCGCTCCAGTGCCCATTGCGTATCCGTTTGTGCAGGCATCGGGAGCGCCATAAGCAGGAAAGCAAACAGGATCATCTTCTTCATGGTCACTTCCAAAACTTCCAATGAATTGGCCAGGCTATCGATACAATCGAGGCTCCGTACGCTGCCGCCGTCACATATGCAACCGTGCCATGTTGTGCGGCGATCCCATGGACCTTTTCCCCGGCGTTCTCCTGCTTGTAAGCCATGATCCCGAATATGGGTGTCAGGATCATACCCGGACCATGAACCCACTCCAGATCCCTGTGGAGGCGTATGGCTCCTTTGGGTTTGACCCCGGAAACCTTTGGGGCAAATATGGAGTAGTAAGCGGTTGTCCAATAAAGCCCCGTGGTCAGGCCACCCAGCGCGATATGGAAATCCAAATTGGCCGAGGTCGGCTCGGTAATTACTTGTCCGTTTTTCCCCTTGGCCTTGGCCTGTGGCCCGGTAATCACGCTGGCGACCATCGGAATCGCGGTGATCAAGCCGAGCGTTTGATGGACCTTGAGCATGTGCGTTCGTTTATCGAGCATCTCTTGCATCTGCGGATTCGCCTGCGTCTGTTGCGGAGTGAAGCCGAGATCCTGCAGGGAAGGAGCCGACGTAGTTTGGGAAGGGGCGTTCGGGAGATCGGCCGGGGGTGCTGCCGTTGATTTGTTAGCTGGGATTTGCTGAGCCGAGCCGCTGTTTAAGTCAAAATTCGCCGTCTGCGGCTTATCCCCGGTGAGGATCACTCTGGCTGCTTTCGTGGCCAAGCCATTGGCTGACACCGAAACCTCGTAATCCCCCGGGGTGAGGTTGGGCACGGTGTAAAGACCAGCCGAGTTGGTTTCAGTTTCGATAACTTGACCGGTCTGTACATTCTTGATGGAGATTTTGGCACTCGGCACGATTCTGCCCGCTGGGTTCGTGATGGTGCCAGACAGCGTGATGGCGACGACCTGCGCTCGCGACAGATTCGGAATCAGGAGAGAAAGAGCAAGAAACCCCACTCCCAGGACGATCTTCGCCCTTATCAGCTTCATTTGGAGCTCCTCCTTTTTCCGATGTCAGGCGTCTTGCTTCTCAAAAAGACCCACGATCGGTTTTCCATCACTAGTCTTAACAGCTTAAGAAATACTGTCAAGTGCCCTTTCAAGAATCATTTGCAATTCCCCCGTTTGGAGCCGCTTCTTGAGGTTCGACTTTTGCCTGGTGGCCGAACAGATGAATGGATTTCTTAACTAGCGTCGCTTGCACGTTCTGTTCACTTTGTTTCTGGTGGCTCGTTTGCTGTTGTTCCCGGCTTTGGAGCCCTGTGCGAGATCAGGATGCCATGGGTTTCTGGCGAAGTAATGAACATGTTCAAAAATATCTTGCTAATCCTCTGACTTTACGATTTAATTGAACGTGTTCAGAAATATGACAAGGGGGAGAGCCAATCATGTATGTGGTCACTTGCTACTTCAGCTATCTCGCCATCAGCATCGCCCTTACGATCTGGGTCGCTCGCACGCTCCAACATAGCGGACGGGTGTTTCTGATCGAGGCCTTCCAGGGTAACGCGGAGCTTGCGGATTCTGTGAACCGTCTGCTCGTAGTCGGCTTTTACCTCATCAACGCTGGATATATCGCCTTGGCGCTGAAGACACAACAGCCACTGAAGACGGTGCGCGAGGTTATCGAACTCGAAAGCACTAAACTCGGCGTTGTTCTCCTCATTCTCGGTGGGATGCACTTCTTCAACATCCTCGTGTTATCAAGGATGCGCAAGAACTCGGCTCACGCGGTTCACGCCTGATGCGCATGCCCACCCAAGCGGAGAAGAAGTCGACCATGCTGAAATCCGAGGCTACCCGCGCCCGCATCCTTGAGTCCGCGCTTGCTATCTTCCGCGAGCGGGGATTTGAGAAGTCCACGATGCGCGAGATCGCCAAGGCCGCCGGAGTAGCCGTCGGCGCTGCCTACTACTACTTTGACTCCAAGGACGCCATTGTCATGGCCTTCTACCAACGTGCCCAGGAGGAGATGGCTCCATCGCTGGACACGATACTCTCAGAAGCGAAAACGCTGGAGGCTCGCCTCCGCGGGCTCATCGAATACAAATTCGAGTATTTCCTGCCCAATCGCGCGCTGCTGGGCGCCCTCTCTGGTCACGTCGATCCCACGCACGCGCTATCCCCCTTCAGCGAGGAAACAGCCGCCATCCGCGAGCAGGACATCGCGTTTTTTCAGCGTGCGGTTGAGGACTCCAAGGTCAAGCTCCCGTCTAACATTGCCCAGTATTTGTCGCGCTTACTCTGGCTCTACCAAATGGGGCTGCTGCTCTTCTGGGTCTACGACTACTCATCCAGGCGAACTCGCACCCAGATCCTCTTCGACAAAACTCTGAAGATGATTCTGATTGCCCTGCGGCTAGCCGGCCTGCCGTTCCTGCGTCCGATCCACCGCCTCGCCGGAGAGCTGCTCGATGTTATCTATGAGAAACCCTCAGCCAGGCCAAAAAAGGAAGGTCAGCGATGAAGCTCTGGGTGCTTGCGATCAGTGGGGTTCCGCGTCATGATCCACTTTGAAGAAACCACGTTCATCCGCGCGCCGATCGACCGGGTGTTTGACTTATCGCGTAGCGTCGAAGTCCATCTGCTGGCAAATATCCATGGCAACGAACAAGCCCTGGCCACCGGCGGAGTTACCACTGGATTGGTCAACCTCGGCCAGCAAGTCACCTGGCGCGCCAAACACTTTGGATTCTGGCACAACTTGACGAGTGAGGCTACCGTTGTGGAACCGCCCACTTATTTCCAGGTCACCATGGTCAAGGGCATTTTCCGCTCCATGCAGGCTGACCATCGGTTCCGCAGCCTGCCTTCCGGAGTCACTGAGTTACGGGACATCTTTGCTATTGCGGCTCCGCTCCCAATCCTGGGACCAATCGCCGAGGCACTCTTTCTGCGCCGCTACATGATGGTACTGAACCGCGAACGCAATACCGTCATTAAGCAGCTCGCTGAATCGGACGAGTGGCAGCGCTATCTACCGGCGCACAGGAAAGAGCAGGGCCCATGAAGATTGTCATTCCCGGCGGCAGCGGACAGATTGGTAGCGTCCTTGCCCGGCACTTCCACCGACAGGGCCACACGGTTACGGTACTGAGCCGCAACCCGAAGGCGGCTCCATGGCTGGTGATGCGCTGGGACGCTCAAACAGTTGGCCCATGGACAGCTGCACTGGATCAGAGCGACCTCTGCATCAACCTGACCGGGCGTAGCGTGAACTGCCGCTATCACACAAAGAACCGGCGCCAGATGTACGACTCGCGTATTGTTTCGACGCGGCTGCTCAACGATGTCATTGCATCGCTGCAACACCCGCCGCGACTGTGGCTTAACGCGAGCACCGCCACGATTTATCGCCACGCACTCGATCGACCCATGGACGAGATGACCGGGGAACTCGGTGGCAACGAACCAGGTGCTCCCGACACTTGGAATTTTTCGATCAAGATCGCAAAGGACTGGGAGGCGGCCTTCTTCGCGAGGCACACGCCAAGCACCCGTAAGATCGCCATGCGCAGCTCTATGACGTTCAGTCCAGACAAAGGCGGCGTCTTCGATGTTCTCTCTCACTTGGTTCGGTGGGGACTCGGCGGATCGCAAGGATCGGGGGCGCAATACGTCTCGTGGATCCACGAAGCCGACTTTGTCCGCGCCATCGACTTCCTGATCGCAAACGAGACCCTTACAGGTCCGGTGAATATCGGGGCTCCCAATCCTCTGATGAATCGTGAGTTCATGCGCGCTCTTCGCGCTTCCTGGCGACAACCCGTGGGATTTCCCGCTCCTGCATGGATGATCGAGATCGGCACTTTCCTGCTGCGCACGGAATCTGAACTCGTGCTCAAAAGTCGTTGGGTCATTCCAGGCAGGCTCATGAACGCCGGCTTCACCTTCACCTATCCAGAATGGCCGGCGGCGGCGCAGGAGTTGGTCACCCGGTACCGATCTGAGCGTGATTAGACGAAGTTGGAGTCAGACCAGAGCGGCTGGTGGCGGGTGCGATTACTCGACACGCAACGCCTGCATGGGATCGAGTTTGGCGGCGCGGGTGGCAGGAAGCCAGACTACGAGCAGGGCATTTTAGACCTTAGGGAGGGCCCGTTCGTTCGCCTTTTTGCGAAAGCGGGCGGGGACTGACCCTAGAAGGAGCGCAAGCGTAATGCGACCATGCAGGGTAGTCGCCATGAACGATCGGAAAAGACGTACCTCAGGGCTAAAGAGCGTGCGTGAGAACCGGAAGAGAAACAGCAGGTTCCTCCACTTCGCTACCCCGGATTTCCTGTGGAACTTGGTGGCGTTGGCAGATCTCATGCGCCTTTCTTTAAAGAGAAAGGCGCACACGCGGCTTTGTCCAGTGCTGCGTGGCAGGAAATCCGGGTACGCTCCGGTCGGGATGACAATTCTGTCGACTATTGTGATCCATTCCTCGGGCCGTTTTTGGCCATTATCCTTGCAAAAAATGTGTCATCCCGACCGGAGCGTAGCGAAGTGGAGGGACCTGCTGTTTCTCTTCCGGTTCTCACACCCCTCTTTAGCTCTGAGGGCATCTCTTATGCTCGCTTGAGCAGCCCTCAGCGGCTGAAGCCGATTCATCTTGACTGCTAAACGTACGGCCAAAGGCCGTACCCTTCAAAAAGAAGTTTTCAGACACCCGCTGAAGCCCCACCTACCCCGTACCTAGCAGCCCGTACTTCAGCTTTGAGTTTTCCGCAGCCTGTAAAGCCTATCATTTTGTTTCATGTATGTACGGGGCTGAAAGCTCTCATCCTTGTTGGGCCTCGATGGCCCGGCTGAAGCCGTGCCATGATAAAAGGCCAAATGTCCCTCCAACTACAATCTGTCGCCGATTGGGTTCCCCGTTTAGGATCTTGAGCGAGGGTTAAACCATGAAAGTGAAGGCAGCTGTTCTGCGTCAGGTAGGACAACCGGCTCCCTATGCCGTGTCGCAACCCCTGGCTATCGAAACGGTGGAGCTCGCACCTCCGGGCACTGGAGAGCTTTGTGTACGCGTGCTCGCGGCGGGTTTGTGCCACTCGGATCTGTCGGTCATCAATGGATCTCGTCCGCGGACTATGCCCATTGTGCTGGGACACGAAGCCACGGGCGAGATCGTCGAGCTGGGTGCCGAGGTACAAGGCTTTCGTGTCGGCGATCGCGTCGTCTTCTGCTTCGTGCCGAACTGCGGCCGTTGCGGGCCTTGCGCGAGCGGCCGCGCATCGCTTTGCGAACCGGGAGCTTTGGCCAATGCTGCAGGCACATTGCTCGGCGGCGGAAGACGCTGGCTCGATGCACAGGGCGTGACCATGCAGCATCATCTCGGCGTGTCAGGATTTGCTGAATATACGGTGGTATCGGCGCACTCGGCGGTTCGCATTGATCACGACCTTGCTCCCGAGATCGCGGCTTTATTCGGGTGTGCTGTCATGACCGGAGTAGGCGCTGTGGTCAATACGGCAAAGGTCTCCGCCGGCGAGAGCGTGGCCGTGTTCGGCCTCGGAGGCGTCGGATTGGCTGCTCTGTTGGGAGCTCGGGCTGCTGGAGCCAATCCAATTATTGCCGTCGATGTGGCCGCGCACAAGTTCGCACTAGCCCGTGAACTGGGCGCCAGCCATTGTGTTGACGCCCGCGATGCGGATGCGACCGACTCTGTGCGCGAGCTCTCGCATGGTGGCGTGCAATACGCGATCGAGTCCGTTGGCAGCGAGCAAGTGCTTGCCCAAGCGTATGCAGCTACGCGCCGCGGCGGAACCACAGTCACCGTCGGCCTGCCCGCTCCCAACCGCATGTTGACTGTGCCCGCTTTTCATCTCGTGGTCGAAGAACACACCATCAAAGGATCGTTTATGGGTTCGTCGGTTCCATCACGAGATGTGCCCCGTTTTATTGCGCTCTATCGCGCCGGTCTTCTGCCGGTGGACCGCTTGCTCACCCACCGCCTACGGCTGGACGAGATGAACATCGGCTTCGATCGTCTCGATCGAGCGGAAGCGATCCGGCAGGTTGTTTTGTTCTAGATTGCCCCCGCGATCGTCTTGGTCGTGGCAACGCCGGTAATGGGTATGCATGTCAAATGCTGTCACACTGCTCCACGTCACCTGGTCCAGCTTGCCGGTGTGCGGAACTTTGACAGGATGGCGACGAAACTGTGACAACTCCGGCAGCCGAACGGAATAGGATTTCGGACTGGCGAGGTTCTCCCCGGCCATTGGGCGTGGACTGGAACCCAATGGAGCCACTGAGCCGATCAAGAAAAACAATCCCCTACTCGAAAGGGCATCGCGACTTGCGGCTGCCTCGAGGGGGGACAGAAGCGCAGCTTTCACGGGGAGGGAGGCTCAAAACGAAAATCGCGGTCATCTAAAGGAGAAACTATATGACATTCGCGGTCCAATCCTTGAGGCCATTACTGGTGAGTGCCCTCGTCGTATCGCTGTTTCCTACGCTTGCATCGGCGCAACATTATCAGCAGACAAATCTGGTGTCCAATGTGCCAGTGACTCCAGAAGCCTCAGTCACGGATCCCAACCTTCAGAATGCCTGGGGACTGGTCCATGGCCCGGCCACCCCTTGGTGGATTTCAAATAATGCCGGCGGCACTTCCACGCTATACAACACTTCCGGTTTAAATCCAGCTAATCCCGCAACACAGACGCCGCCCCCGGTGCTGGCGCCGGTGACGATTGTTGCCCTCAACGCCCCTGGGGGCATGCCGGGAAATGGGGTCAAGATTGCCAATGCCCCGGGCCAGCCGGCTCCCGGATCTCCCACCGCGGTCATGTTTAACGGCAGCACCACTGATTTCCTTCTTGCCCCTGGCAAGCCCGCGGCTTTCTTGTTTGCCACTGAAGACGGCACAATCCAGGGCTGGAACTCGGGCGCGAATGCGGTCATCGAGGTGGACAATTCTCAAGTCCCCAACAAAAACTATGGAGCGGTTTACAAGGGAGCGACCATCGCCGAGATTGGCGGTAACGAATACATTTTGGCGGCCAACTTCCGCACCGGCAACATAGACGTTTTCGATTCCAACTTTAAACCGGTAAAGGTTCCCGAGGAGGCCTTCCACGGTGACGGGATCCCGCGCGGCTTTGCGCCCTTCAATGTGCAGGGCATCGGACCCAACATTTACGTAACCTTTGCCCAACAAGACTCGGCAAAACACGATCCGGTCGGGGGCGCGGGCTTAGGTTTTGTGGTGGTCTTCGATGGCCATGGCAGAAACATTGCACACCTTGAGCATGGAGACTGGTTGAATGCACCATGGGGAGTAGTGCAGGCTCCGGCAGACTTCGGCGAGTTCAGCCATGCCCTATTGGTTGGCAATTTCCGTGGCGGTACCATTGCGGCATTCAATGCACGGACCGGCCGGTTTATGGGAAACGTCCTCAATGCCGCCGGCACCACGGTGAATATTGACGGGCTGTGGGCACTCGCGTTCGGCAATGGCGGCGCTTCCGGTCCGGGGAGTACTTTGTTCTTTACCGCGGGTCCTGACAACGAGACGAATGGCTTATTTGGAACCCTGACGCCGGTTACCACCGAACTGCAAGAGGACGACGAGCAATAGCTCCAGAGTCTTCGGAGTATCAGCCGACGCGCTCCCTTACTCGAGAAGCGTCGGCTGATATCTTTCGTATATTTCTTTAAAGCCTTCGGTT
>DASRRN010000601.1:0-2505 GCA_035695685.1 Acidobacteriaceae bacterium
CTTGTCCAGCCAATTGCGAACGGCTTGCGCTTCGCGCTCGGTTACCGCGGACATAGCCGCCACCAGGGCCGACTGGCTGAGCCGCTCCTTGTAGACTCCGGCGGGATTGAGAAGATAGTCCTCGATGATGGCGTTGTACATCCCCATGCAACCTTCATCGAAAACGCCGAGGATCGCCTTGCGCGTCTTGAGCTCACGGGCCAGCGATGCGCCCAACTCTCTTTCTGCCCGAGGCAGACCAGCGGGGTCGAGGTCGTGCACGTGACTCGCATCTTGTTCGACCGTATGATCCTTCAGCCATTGCCGTAGACCCCGGCGGAAGAATGGATCCTTGAAGTCCTTGCTCCACAAGCTGCTGAAAGGCACTCCACCCTTGTGCAGGCAACCATTCAGATTCAGCATGCCGACTAAACCAGGCCACTGGCCCGACCAGTTCGCCACGGTGAGGATGGGGCCGCGATGATGCTGCAGCCCGGAGAATACATTGTGGCTGTACTGCCAGACGGCTTCGGCCACAATGATGGGAGCATCCGGATGTATCCCCATAAAAACATCCATGCCCATGCGCTGGTTATAGATGAAGCCATGCTCTAGATCTTCGCGGTAAGGGTGCGCGCGGCGCAGCGTGAAGCCCTCGGCGCTCAGGGCATCGGTCAGTTGTTTCTCCATCTCTGCCTGGGCTGCCCAGCAGACCTTATTGGCGGATTGGCGCAAGTCGCCGCTGGCGACGAGCAAAACTTCGCCGGGGGTAATGGGCTTGGGCGATTCCAGGACCGGGACAGCATAGGATGCCATCTTCAATTCTCCTAAGGTAGTTCCATTCGCGAGGGTGGAAACGAAGCTGTTTACCACGTCCTTATAGTCGCTCACCGGCCCATGGCAGCAAGAAGCAATCGAGAAACCCGTCGTTCCGATACGTTTATGGCAAGCGCCAACGATAACAGTTGCACCTCGCCTGTGGCAAAATGGTGAGTCCGGTTTCCAGCAACTTTAAACATAGACACGGATGCTATGAGAATAGACGCGATCTTCAGCCGGTTGCGCTACCCAGCGGGTATGAGCGCATGACTGGGCCGGCGGTTTCCACCAGGCCGTGGGTGGTGTTGGTGGGTGGATTTCTCGGAGCCGGCAAGACCACATTGATCCTGGCCGCGGCACGTGAGCTCGAGCGGCGTGGTTTGCGCAGCGCCATGGTTTGGAACGACCAGGGAAAAGACCTGGTCGATAGCCGCTACGCGGGCCTGTCAGGCATGCGCTCGGGAGAGGTGACTGGCGGCTGTTTTTGCTGCCGCCTTTCCCAGTTGATCGATGCTATCGGCGAACTCCGGGCGCACGCACCGGACGTAATTTTTGCCGAGCCGGTAGGGAGTTGTACCGATCTTTCGGCCACCGTGCTTCGTCCGCTCCTCGAGTACAGCGAGAGCTATCAGCTTTCGCCGCTCACTGTTTTGGTGGATCCGGAACGCGCCCGGCGCATGCTTGACCCAGATGCCGATGCCGGCATGCGCTTCCTGTTCGAGAAGCAACTGCAGGAAGCCGACCTGGTCTGTTTCACCAAGTCGGACCTCTACCCGGAATACCCGGTGACGGCCGCGGCACATGTGCGCCAACTCAGCGCGAAGTCAGGTCAGGGCGTTGCCGCCTGGTTAAGCGAGGTCCTTTCTGGCGCCATCGCGACCGGCGATCAGGCACTCGAAGTTGACTATGCGGAGTACGCTCGCGCCGAAGCGGCACTCGCCTGGTTGAATCTGCGAGCTGTCTTCCAACCGCGGAACTTGCTTTCTCCGGCTATGTTGCTGGGCCCATTGCTCGACCATCTTGATACCGCCCTCACCGCAGAGCAAATCCCCATAGCCCATCTGAAAGCAATTGTCACTGCGCCCACCGGCTTCCTCAAGGCGGCCATCTGCGGAAACCGGCAGGAACCAATAGTAGATGGGGACCTGGACGCCTCGCCCGCGGATAGGCTGGAGTTATTGCTGAATCTCCGCGCCGTGGGACAGCCGGCTCAGGTGCGTACCATCGTTGAGCGAGAGCTAGGCAGACTGGAGAACGGTCTGACGCACTGTGCGCTCGACTGCTTTAGTCCGGCGGCCCCAGTCCCTGAACAGCGTATTGCCAAAGCTGGTTGAAGAGAAACAGCAGGTCCCTCCACTTCGCTACGGTCGGGATGACACGTTTTTCGCAACGAAAATTCCCAGAAACGGCCAGAGGAATGGATCTCAATAGTCTGACAGAAGTGTCATCCCGACCGCGGCGTAGCGAAGTGGAGGGACCTGCTGTTTCTCTTGCGGTTCTCACACGCCCCCTAAAGTCCCTAGGTTAAAAGCCCCTAGGGGGACGGGTGGAACAGGCTTTACAGGCAGAGGACAAACTCTGGACGAAGGGCACGGCTTCAGCCGTGCCGTAAACTTCTCAGCTATGCGCGGCTTTAGCCGCTGAGGTACGGCTTTTTGCTGCCTGCTTCCAAGCGACTGAGCGCGCGAGGAATGACAAAAAAGCGTA
>DASRRN010000602.1:0-3658 GCA_035695685.1 Acidobacteriaceae bacterium
CCGAATTCTTTGAAGGGGACGGCCTTCAGGCCGTCCGTAAAAGATTGAAAACAGGTCCGGCTTTAGCCGCTGAGGGAACAGCTTTCGCTCCCTATTCGACCTTTTTCCGCAGCCTGTTTAGCCCTGGTGAAAATGCCCCAAACTCCAACTTCTTGAATGGTCTCTTGCCAGCAAGTGCTGTCCCAAGTCAGCCGATCGAAAAAGCTAATGAACAAATCTGCAGTGAACCAGACGCATGCGGCCGGCAGTATCATGGCCTTAAGAGGCGGAGAATCCTCATGGCGGAAAAAAACAGCTTCCAGCGTTTCAATTTGAACGAGGTCGCAAAGTCCTTTCCAGACACTGCAGAGACTATGTTGCTGGACACCTACCTGACTGACGAAATGGCCGCCAGCTCGCGTGTATTTCGGGTCTACCGCGAGACGCCGGCTCACTATCACGAGGGATCCGACGAATATCTGTATGTGTTATCGGGAAGAGGCACATTCTGGATGGGAGATCCCTCAAACGGAGCAGAGTTTGCCCCAGGCGATTTACTCTTCTTCAAACGCCGTGTCGTTCATGCCCTGCCCAGCATGCTTGAAACGCCAGTGGTCTTTCTCGCTATCGACACGCCGAGACGGGACCCTAAGGACATCATCTTCGTGAACCCGGCCGACGGCACGCCGGAGACATTCATCCGTGGGCGGGAACAGCCGTCCTCTCGATATTGAAGCGATTTCGCCTCTACCTGGTTTGCGGCGGCGCCAAACAGGCTACGCTCCAGATGTTCCTGGCATACTCCTTAATTGCGCGATCGGAGGAGAATCTGCCCATACGCGCCGCGTTATAGATTGACATCTTCGACCACTTGTCCTGATCGAGGAATGTGGCTGAAACTTGATCCTGGCAGTCGACATACGACTGATAGTCGGCCAATAGAAGGTAGGGATCGCTATTGAGCAATCCGTCAATCAAAGGACGGAACAGGCTGCGATCGCTGTGCGAAAAGTCGCCGTTTGCAATACTGTCCAACACGTCGCGGAGGATAGGGTGCGACTCGTAGATTGCCCGCGGATGGTAGCCCGCGTTCCTGGTAGCCTCCACCTGGGGGGCCGTCAGGCCAAACAGAAAGAAATTCCCGTGCCCTACGGCATCCCTGATTTCGATATTTGCACCGTCCAGAGTTCCGATCGTAAGCGCCCCGTTCATGGCGAACTTCATGTTTCCGGTTCCCGATGCCTCTTTGCCCGCGGTTGAGATCTGTTCGCTGAGATCCGCGGCGGGATAGACCTTCTGCCCGAAGGTTACGTTATAGTCAGGCAGAAAAAGCACCTTCATGCGGTGTCTCACCTCGGGGTCGTGATTGATCACTTCGCCGACCGAATTAATGAGTTTGATGATCAGCTTGGCCATCGCATAACCGGCAGCGGCCTTGCCACCAAACAGGAAGGTGCGCGGCGTCACCTCCAGATGGGGATTCCTCTTCAGGCGCTGGTAGAGGGTAACGATATAAAGCACGTTCAGATGTTGCCGCTTGTATTCGTGTATGCGCTTCACCTGGGTGTCGAACATCGAGCTGGGGTCCACCGAGATGCCTTCGTCCTCCAGGATGAACTGCGCGAGCCTGGCTTTGACGTCGTGTCGCATCTTTCGCCACTCGGCTCGGAAAGCGGAATCCTCCGCGAAGGCCTCCAATTGTTTGAGGTGATCGAGGTTGCCGATCCAGCTATCTCCAATTTTGGAAGTCATCAGCTTGGACTGCTCGGGATTACTTACAGCCAGCCAGCGGCGTGGTGTCACGCCGTTGGTCACGTTGATGAATTTGTTGGGCCACATATCGTGGAAGTCGCGCAGCAACTCGGTCTTCAGCAGTTGTGTGTGCAGTTCGGCGACGCCGTTGATGTGCTTACTTCCCACGCACGCAAGGTGCGCCATACGGACGAACTTCTCCCCGGTCTCATCAATGATGGACAGGCGAGTCAGTTTACCGTCGTCGCCCGGAAACTGGTCCCGCACCGCCTTCAGGAAGCGGCTGTTGATCTCATAGATGATCTCGATGTGGCGCGGAAGCAACGATGCGAAGAGCGGCAGCGGCCAACGCTCGAGTGCTTCAGGCAGAAGAGTGTGATTGGTGTAGCTGAAGGTCTGCGAAGTAACGTCCCAAGCCTGCTCCCAGGTAAGTTCGTGTTCATCCACGAGCAACCGCATCAGTTCGGCCACGCCAATGGAGGGATGGGTGTCGTTGAGCTGAATTGTCCATTTCTCGTGAAACTTGTCTAGCGCCCGGCCGGCACGCCGGTGGATACGAATCATATCCTGCAGCGCACACGAGACGAAAAAATATTGCTGTTCCAGACGCAGTTGCTTGCCCTGTATCCCCTCGTCATTTGGATAAAGGACTTTGGAGATATTCTCAGCGAAATTCTTCGCGGCAACCGCACCTTGATAGTCGCCGCTGTTGAACTTATCGAAATAGAAGGATTCGCCAGCTTCCGACTTCCACAATTTAAGATCGTTGGCTACGCCCGAAGCGTAACCCAGAATTGGCGTGTCATAGGGAATACCTTTGACCAGGGAAGCAGGAATCCATCGTTTCTTGAGCGCCCCGTGGGAGTCGGTCCAGGATTCGGTGTGCCCACCAAAGAGGACATCGACCGCCGCCTGAGGCCGCCTGATTTCCCAGGGATTTCCATAGCGAAGCCAATAGTCGGTGAGCTCCACTTGCCAGCCGTCGCGAATCTCCTGGTGAAACATACCGAACTCGTAACGAATCCCATAGCCAATCGCGGGGATTCCCAGGGTAGCCAAAGAGTCCAGATAGCATGCCGCAAGCCGCCCCAGGCCGCCATTTCCCAGTCCAGGCTCGCTCTCTTCCGCGATGATCCGGGTCAAATCGAGGCCCAGTTCTTTTGTGGCCTGCCGGATAGCACTTTCCACCCTCAGGTTCAGCAGGTTGTTCGCCAGGTGTGGACCCATAAGAAATTCAGCGGAAAGATAACAAACCAGCCGCACATCGTGCCCTGAGTAGTTTCTCCTGGTCGCTAGCCAGCGAGCGAGGATACGATCCCGTACGGTGTAGGCAACGGCCATGAAATAGTCCATTTCTGTGGCAAACTCCGGATCTTTGCCCACTACGTAGCGCAGGTTTTCCAGAATTGCCCGCTTCAGCGTCTCAACCTTGATGCCGGTACGGTCATCATCGATCGTCGCAATTTCGTTTTCAAAAGACTCTTCCTGTATTGGGCTCATTCTTGTCCAACTTTCCGCGAAACGCGTTTTTGTCTCTTGCTTGGAGAGTGCGATGGATTCGAGACGAATCCTAGAGTCTGCCCCACGCAAACACAAGAATACCGGGCGTACTTTACTGACTTTTAACCAGTCCCTTGAACTTCACGATCTATTAACCATGGCAGCTGCATTCTGAGCTATGGCCAAACTCGACTTCAACCGGGTCCTGCGCAACACTCTGGCCGCCCTCACCCTGGCTTTGATAGGTGGTCTGGTGATTGCCTCGTGGCAGCTATCCAGGACGGTACATCTGACCATGGCAGCCGGGGCATCGAGTGGGGAAAGTTACATCCTGGGTAATGGGCTAAAGACGGTGGTGGAGCGGCACTACCCCAGGATTCGCATTACCCTTCTCCAGACCGGCGGTACAGTCGAGAACCTGAAAATG
>DASRRN010000603.1:0-8387 GCA_035695685.1 Acidobacteriaceae bacterium
GGACCAATAAAGACCTTCGAGCTTCGACTCGGCCTGCGCCCGGAAGGAGGAATTTGGATAACGGCGGAGGAAGTCTTCCACTGCTGCCGGATCGGCTGTGCTGTTGAGACGCGTCCAGGCGACCTGCTCTTCTGACGTGGCCGGAGCAGGCTGTTTGAAGTCGGCACGGTTGAGCACCACGGTTGCATTCGGTTTAAAGGAACGAGGGTCCGCAACCAGCTCTTGCGTTCCCGCCATAAGCCGAAGGCGATGAGACCCGGGCGTTAGTTCCCAGGTGCCTGGCGGCCCGCTCACCGGAACCCGAACATCGTCCACAAAAAGTTGATCCCCGGAATGCACTCCCTTCACCACCAGCCGGGCCATCACCGGCTTTTGGCTCGGAACCGCAGGAGGAGCTGCCGGCACAGGCTGTTCCGGCATGAGCTCGATCGAAATCGTCTGGTCTTTGCTAAGGGTTACGGATTGGCTCCGGGAAACATATCCCTTGAGGTCTGCTGTGACGTTATAGGTTGCTCCCGGCGCAAGTTTAAAGCTGCAGTTTGGAGTAGTACACTTGCGGCCATCCACCTCTATCTCCGCGCCGGAAGGAGAGCTGGCAACGGTCAGAACAGAAACGTGCGGCCGCGTCATATACCGGATCAGGACGCCGAGCATCCCTAGCAGCAATAACCCAACCGCTGCGGACACGAATAGCAGCCTGCGTGGCGCTCTTGCCGGGCCCTGGTCAACCCGGAGTTGACGCTGCTGGATCTTTTGCTGCTCCGCGGTTTGCCGCTCGTTCGCTTTCTGGGCCGCTTTCCGCGCGCTAGCCAGCAGCTTCTCAAGTTGTTTGTCGCCTGGCCACTGCTGGGCGGCAACTTCAAGCAGGGCGCCAGCCTCTTCATAACGACGATTTCTGAGAAGAACATTTCCCTTATCAATGGCAGCCTGCATTGCCGCCTTTTCGGCGCTTGCCCGGCGTTTCGCTTCCTGTTCTGCCTCGATCTGCTCTCTGCACTGCAGAAGCAGGGACTGTAACTGTTCGCTTTCGGGATATTTCGCGGCCGCTTCTTCAAGCGAGCTCGACGTTTTTGCCGCCTGCCCCGATTCCAGCAGCCTGGTATAGGCCTTGACCTCGAGATCAATTGCAGAAGCACGGGCCGCCGCCTCATAACGCGCTCGTTCCGTGCGCTCCAGGTTTTCTTGTGCCCTGAGCAGCATCCCCAGGAGCTCCACACTTTCAGGGAAGGTCTTGACCAGATCCTGCAACTTCTTTACCAGGGATGCCGTATCCGTTGTTCCCAGTTGCGCCATCGAGGACTCAACGTCGTGCCCCTGGGACAGCCGCTGCAGTTCAGTCTGCAGCAGCTTTGCGCGGGCCGACCGAACGTCACTTTCTATCTGCTCACAGAGAGCCACGATCTCCGGATCGGCGCCATGCTTGGCTCGTACCTCTACCGCACGGTGCCGGATAGGGTCCAGCTCCGCCGGCGAAAGGGCCTGGCTGATGGAGGCATTCAGCGAGCTGAGTTCCTGGCAAATAAGGTCGTGTTCGATCCGGCGGCCATGAACCTGCGCGGATACACGAACAATTATTTCCTGAAGGTCGTCGAGTTCGGGGTAGGCGGATGCGCGCTGCTGAGCTTCAGCGAGCAATTGCTCCGCATTCTCAATACCCGGAGCGGCAGGCGCACGGTTTGCGACCTGGTTGATCTCAGCCAGCACACGGGTGATTGTCTGACGGCGAGCCTCGGCTGCCACTTTCACCCGCTCGAAAGCAGCACCCACATCCGGTTCGCCCGTAATGGCGGAAGCCACAGAGTGCGCGTTATTGATCAACTGAGAAAGCCCCGAGTTCGACCGAGCCCGGGAAGCGGCTCCTTCCAGTTGCTCCAGTTCCCCGATCAGGGCTTGCCGTTGAGCCAGGCGGCGATTCACCTCGGACTCAATCTGTTGAATCAGGGCTCCGACTTGCGGCTCCATCGAAAAGACCGCCGATATGCGCGCGGCACGGCGCAACAGATCGGTCGACTCACTGAGCGGCACCTGCTTGACCGATTCGGCGATCCTTGTGAGCTCAGCAATGACTCGTTCGTGTTCCGCACCGCGTGCCTCCAGAACCCTGGCTACTTCTTCGCAGGCATCCTGAACCTTTCTTTCCCGGGGGAACTCGGCCTTGACCTCCTGCAAGCGCGCCTTCGCTCGCGCTCTCGAGCCGGGGTCGAAAGAATCTTCGACGCTCTTCCTCAGGTCTTGCAATTCCGCGGACACCTGCTCCTTTGCCAGCTGTCGAGCTCGCACTTCTTCAAGCGTAGGATCGAACGACCTGCGGGTCGCCTCATCGAACTCAACACCCATGAGCATCTGCCTAAGTTGAGTGGCAAGATTTTCCAGATGATCGAGATCGTCCCGCTCAGCCAGCGCAGTTCGCAGGGTCGCCGCCTGGTGTTGAGCCGCCTGAACCTGAAGCAGGGCCCGCTCCGAAGCCTCTTTGGCAGCCTGCGATTCCTGATCCTCGGATTGCCGCTCCGACTCGGTCCGCGCCAACGCCAAGAGCGCTTCCAGATTGGGCTCTGCGGGATGCTTATGCAGAGCGGTTTCGAGCAATTTGATAGCCGCGCTGAAGTCGCTGCGATCCAACAATTCTTTCGCCGCCAGGCTCTGGTCCTGAACAAACCTTCGCCGATCAGCGATATCTCTCTGCTTCTCAGCGATCGATTTCAATCGCTGCAGAGTTGGTTCGTTGGGAAAACTCCCCAGCCCCACTTCACAGATGGTGTAGGCGGAAGAAAAATCTTCCGCGCGTAACGCACCATGAATCTGGTCTGTTAAATCCAACAGATCCTTACGGCGCTGCTCCTGATCCTGCCCCCGGTTGGCCCACTGCAGCAGCTCCCGCACATTTGAGTCGGCAGGATCTAACTGCTCCGCCTTGCGCAAAGACTCAATCGCGTCCCCAAAAAGGCGGTGCGCAATCCCCTGGCGGGCGCTATCCACCAACCCCTGTACCTGCAGCCTGCGTGATCGCTCAGACAGTTCTTTGTCGATGATCTGTGCCAGGGCCAGTGCTTCGGCGCCGTTCGCATCCAGGCGAAGAGCCGAGTCCACTGCCTCCCTGGCTTCATCGAAGTCTCCGGCATAAAGAGCCGATTCCGCCCGGCGAAGCGAATCGCGGACCGACTTACCCACCGAGATTGCTTTTTGTATTTCTTCGCGGAGTGAAACCGAAACCGCGTCAGCGGGATCGAGTTGCAGCGCCTGCTCCGCGCAGGCAAGCGCTTCTTCATATTGCTGGCCGGCAAGCGCCACCTGGGCCTGCGAGCGCATTTGCACAATTTGCGCCGAGCGCTGTTGTTCCTGTATCGCCTTACGCACTTCCGCCAACATGCGGTTCGCCTGATCGTGATGGCGGTCAAGGCGAAGGATTTCCTGCAGGTGCAGCTTGACGCGTTCCAGGTCGCCGCGGTGCATAGCCGCTTCGGCTCGCTGCATGAAATCAGTAGCCATGCCCTGCTTGATCCTCTTTTGTATCTGCAGCAGGTCAAAGCCAAGTTCCTCGGCCGTTTGGTACCGGTCGTGCGTCTTTTTCGCGAGCGCCTTGCTAACGCACGCCTGCAGCTCGGGCGGAACGTCGTTCAAGTGGCTGGATAGCGGGGCGGGCTCTTCGCGAAGTATTTTGACAAAAACCGCGGCCGCCTCATTCCCCTTGAAGGGCAAGGTATACGTCAGCAGCTCATAGAGCATGACGCCGGCGGAAAAAATGTCGGTACGGGCATCGATGGGAGCCGAGTTGATCTGCTCTGGTGACAGGTACGAAAGGCTGCCGAGAAGCTGGCCTGTCTGCAGGGTGGATGTCTCGATGCCGACGACCCTGGCAATGCCAAAATCGACGATTTTCGCCGTGCCATCCTTCAAGAGGATAACGTTTGCCGGCTTTATATCGCGATGGATCACCTGGGGCTTGCGATCGTGCGCGTGTTGCAGCCCATCGCATACCTGGACAAACAGTTCCAGTTTGTCGACGATCGGCATGGGGCGGCGCTCTGCAATCACCCGCGATACAGGCTCGCCATCCAGGCATTCCATCACCAGGTACGGGTTTCCGTCCTGTTCCCCGCTCTCATAAACGGTGACGATGTTTCTGTGTTGCAGGCTTGCGGTGGCTCGCAGCTCGCGGTTAAAAAATTGCTCCAGTTGGTGGACCTTACCCGTGCCGGCATCCGCCCGCTTGAGCATCTTGATAGCCACGGTTCGATTCAACGCAGCATCATGGGCGCGATAGACGATGCCCATCCCACCCGAACCTATGACGTCTATCACGACGTACTTACCGATCTTCTGTATCAGAGGATCAGAACTTTTCAAACCGCTCTTGGCTACCTCCACTTAACCCAGGCAAAAAATTAGGGCGGCGTTTGAATCTGCAGAGCGAAATTCACGAGGCTCGGCGCGGCTTTGGTTGCATACATACCAGGCCGATTGACCAGATTTTTAGCACTCCCATGGTAATCCAAGCGGCGGCAACTGCTCTCAACTGATTTCTAACCGGTCATATTCCTGAACACGATCCGCAAAAACCAAGCATCTTGCAAGCGAGCCGGACACCCAAGAGTGACCTGCTGTTTCTCTTCCGGTTCTCACACATCCTCCTCAGCCCCTGGGGTAGGTTCCCTTCCCTGAGGCGACGTGCTTTAGGGTCCGGTTGAGCACCGCCTTTCCAAACTCAATGCCGCCCACTGAAACTTAGCCACCTGAGTGATAGTGCATCTGCGCCGGCTACCGTTACAGGCCACCCAGCCATCTGGTTGAAGGCAAACCGCTTAGCAGGTCCGGCCGAGATTGACCCGCGGCAACCGTGAGCACTGTGATTTTGATAGGATGAAGCCCTGGGCAGGTCCTGAATCCCCCTCTTGTACCACCAAACTGGGCGAGACCGCCCCCTGCGGCAACATTTACAATCCACTCAGCTTATGGCGTCTCTTCCACCAGAGCGGCAAGACCCTCCCAACCCTGAAGAATCTGCGGAAAACTCTCCCGGCTCCGCGCAACCTAGTCAGGAGGATGGGGTTACAAAGGGTATGGGTACCGTAGCCATTTCGCAGAACGGGTTCCAGGGCGCCCAGCAGGGTGCCGCACTCCATCAATCTGGGGTTGACTGGGCACACCTTTCCGACGCGGAGATCATGTTACGCGTGCGGGAGGGTGACGATTCGGGCTTTAGCATCCTGATCGAGAAGTACCGCAAACAGATTGTGCATTTCATGTTTCGCATGTCTCGAAACCAGGCGGTGGCCGAGGAGTTGGCACAAGAGGTGTTTCTGCGCGTATATCGTTCGCGCCAGACCTACCGGGCCGAGGCAAAGTTCAGTACCTGGCTTTACCGCATTGCAACCAACCTGGGAGTGAACCACGCGCGCGATACCAAGTACGAGCGGACAGCGCAAAACGTATATCTGGACCAGCCAGACCCGGAGACGGGGACCAGCCCCGATGTGGCGGATAGTACCCTCAGCGTGGAACAGGAGCTGGTGCGCGAAGAGAGAATGAACGCGATTCGGAAGCACGTGATGGCCCTGCCTGAACGGCAGCGTAGCGCCGTGCTGATGCACAAGTACCAGGAAATGGATTACAAGGAGATTGGTGAGGTTCTCAAGCTGAGCGAATCGGCAACCAAGTCCTTGCTTTTTCGCGCTTATCAGACTTTGCGCGAAAACCTGAAAGATTTTGCTTAAGCAGAAATAGAGGAAGATGATGACTTGCCCTGAGATTAAAAACAATCTGGCCGAAGCGGTCTACGAGTCCCGGCCATTGCCTGCCGAGGCCCGGAAGCACGTTGCGGAGTGTGCCGCCTGTGCGGCCGAACTGACGGAAATGGAAGCTACCTGGAAGCTGCTTGACCAATGGCAGGCACCGGAGCCCGGCGCCTTCTTTGACGCTAAGCTGTATGCCCGGCTGCGGGTGGAGCAGGCCACCCCCCCGGCCAGTTTTTTTGAGCGTGCCAAGGCCTGGTGGCTTTACAGCACCAACCTCCAGATGCGTCAGCTGGCCGCGGGTGCCCTTGCGGCGGTACTGGCGGTGGGCGGCGGAACGTTTGCCCTGCTCGACCACCAGGCGGTGCCGGCGCCGCAGACCTCGGCCACGGTGCGCGACCTGCAGTCTTACGATGGAAACGCCCAGCTCTTTCAGCAATTGAACGCCCTGGATGGGGACGAGGATAGCGCCATCGGCACATCGAACTGATCGTTATTGACGCACCAGCAGAGGAAACGAAAAGACGTGCCGATGGGCACGAAAACCGGGAAACGAGGCGCCCGAATTCGACGGTCGACGTAACCGCTTCGGAGGGCACCACCAATGGCAAGACACAACGAGCTCGAGACCACGCCCTGCCGGGGGAAGCTCGCTCGGAGTGTCTTTGCGGCGCTTCTGATGGTACTCCCGTTGGCGGCTTCCACCTGTTTTGCCCGGCCTGCGCCACAGGGTCCGCGCCCACGATATGAAAACAACCAGCCGCACCAAAACAACCAGCCGCACCTCGGCACCTGGCTGCAACGGCATGGAAACTTGCCCCCCGAGCAGCAGGAGAGAGCTTTGCAGAGCGAGCCGGGCTTCAACCGCCTGCCGCCGGAGACCCAGCAAAAGCTACTGAATCGGCTGCGGCAAATCAACCGTATGCCTCCCAACCAGCGCCAGCGGACGCTCGACCACATTGAAGCCCTGGAGCGCCTGTCCCCGCAAATGCGCCAACAGGTACGCGCGTCGTTCCAGGAATTCCGTGCCCTCCCCGAAGACCGGCAACGGATGGTGAGGAAGGCCTTTCGCGACCTGCGCGAGTACCCGCCCGAACAGCGGCAGGCACTCATGAACTCCGGTCAGTTTTCGGCCCAGTTCACCCCCCGGGAGCGCAACATCCTCGGCAACATTCTCGCCGTGGAACCGTACCACCCGGGCCCCAGATCAGGGCTGGATAACGGTCTGCAGTATGGCCACCAATAGCGCATCGGGGTCCCCACGTCGCTCGTTTTGTTCAGGCAATCACCTGCTCGCTACGCGATTACCTGATAAATCAGCGGCTCGGGAAGTGGCGGCTCGGCACTCAGCGTAAAGCATCGGCTTAGCAGCGCGATCACCGGCGGCAGACGCGCCTCATCCTCCAGATAAATCGTAAACAGGGTGTCGCCGGCAGCGACGGGATCGCCAATCTTCTTGTGGGTTTCGACGCCGGCGTGGGCAGACACGGCCTCCCCGCGCGCCGTTCGGCCCGCTCCCGAGCGTTGCACCGCCCACCCTACCTGGTTGCAATCGACGCTCGCCAGAAAGCCCGCCGACGGGGAGCGGACGAGGTGCTGGTGCGCCGGCTTATGCAGCCATTGCGGACTGTCAAACCAGGCCAAATCCCCGCCCTGCGCGGCAATCATGCAGGCAAATTTCTTAAGCGGAAGGCCACCCGTCAACAGATCCTCAGCCAGCTCGGCGCCCTCTTCCGGGTTGCGCACTTTGCCGCCCAGGAAGAGCATCCATCCCGCAAGCGCGAGGGACAGGCGGCGCAGATCCTCGGTAAGCGGGTGGCGTTGGTTGCGCAGCACCTCCACCGATTCGACGATCTCGACCGCATTGCCAGACATGCGCCCCAGCGGTTGAGTCATGTTGGTGATGAGGGCGGCGGTCCGGGTGCCGGCGTGGTTGCCGGTGGCGACCATCAGCTCGGCGAGGTGGATGGCCTCCGCCTTCTGCTTCAGGAACGCGCCCGAGCCGGTCTTGACGTCGAGCACCAGCGCATCGAGACTCGCGGCGAGCTTTTTGCTCATGATGGAAGCACAGATGAGGAACGGGCTCTCGACGGTGCCCGTACGGTCGCGCAGCGAGTACAACGTGCGGTCTGCAGGTACCAGCCATTCCGTCTGGCCCACGATAGACAGGCCGCAAGCCTTGAGTACGGCGAGGATTTCCTCTTCCTCGAGATGCGTCCGGTAGCCGGGGATGCTTTCCAGCTTGTCGAGGGTTCCGCCGGTGTGGCCCAGGGCCCGGCCGGAGATCATGGGCACGGATAGGCCGGCGGCGGCCACGATGGGCGCCACCAGGAAGGAGGTTTTGTCGCCCACGCCTCCGGTGGAATGCTTATCCACCTTGACCCCGGGGAGTCCGCGGAAGTTGAGAACCCGGCCGGAGTCACGCATGTGGGTGGTGAGGCTGTGTAGTTCTTCCAGGTTGAGGCCCCGCCAGACGACGGCCATAAGCCAGGCTGCAAGCTGATACTCAGGAATGGAATTTGTTGCTGCCCCGGCGACCAGGTAGGCGATTTCGGCATCCGTCAAAGCTTCGCCGTCGCGCTTCTTCCGAATCAGATCGACCACGTGCATGGAGCAGGCTCCCCTGCTGCCATTACAGCATTTTTACCGCGGGTGCAT
>DASRRN010000604.1:0-7219 GCA_035695685.1 Acidobacteriaceae bacterium
TGAACTTAGCCCAGGACGACAGTCCTGGGTAGATATAAGCAATTCGACCAGTCCCGTGAGGGACGGCTGAACCAAGGTACCGGGGTTTCAGCCGTCCCTGGCGGGACTAGTCCAGCCTTTTCGGTTAACCCAGGACTCACGTCCTGGGCTAAGTTCAGCCGTCCCTTCGGGACTAAGTTTGGAAATGAAGTTCTCACACACCCTCTTTAGCCCCTGTTATGGCAGTACCCATGCCGCTACACTTACTGGCAAAGACAAAACGCAGGGGCTAAAGCCCTCATCAGACCCAACCATTGCGGCACGGCTGAAGCCGTGCCCTGATACAAAGCATCAGCGCGGTGACTCCCGAAAAATTCGCGTATTCCGCAGATTTCGATCTATCCATCCGCTTTGAAATGTAGAAACTCATGGTGTGACTTTTTCCTAAGGAAAAAGCCACACCACACTTCTGACTACCAATTACATCAGAATTGAATACGGGCAACGATTTCTCCACTGCGGGGCGGGTAAACGCTGCCTGCGCTGGAAATGTTCGTTCCGATAAACCCGAATTGACTGGTCTGCAGGGCGTTCGAGGTCCCGCTCAAGGCAGGAAGCGACCAACGATTGAAGACATTGAAGAAGTCTGCCCGAACCGAGAAGTTGACCCGTTCCCCGATGGGAAAATTCTTGCCCAGCCCCATCTGCTCGTTCGGATACCGGGGATTGCGATAGTCGGAGTAGAAGGGTTTTGAGGTTCCATAGGTCCCCGACGCGGGATCAGACCAAGCCGCCGGATTCAGGTAATAGGTGCTCGCCGGGTCCACATCATGCTTGTTCACACTGTGCAGGTAGAGCGGCTGTCCGAATACGCGGTTGGCGAAGTTGCCCGGGGCAAACGTTACGCCGGTGAGCCCGTTTTGCGCATTGGGAACCTGTATGAGAGCGCCGCTTTGATAGATGAGGATGGCGTCCGTTGTCCAACCATTCAGAAGAAGCGACTTCCAATGATTGTTCGCGAAGCCGAACGTTGGAATCTCCCACCTATAACTCACGGAAAGGATTTGGGGTGTATCCAACCCCACGTACGTTTTGTAGCTCTTGGGTGACAGGTTGGCCTGCGCTATCGGGACGGCACTTCCAGTACCACCGTCGCCATTCACTGTGCCCAGATCCTTCGACCAGGTATAGGACGCCTGTGCCCATAAGCCGCGCGACATGCGCCGGACAACTTTGACTTGAAGCGAGTCATACCAATAGTTGCCGATCATCGCGCTGTTTACAGTGACGCTGCTGAACTGGGGGAAAGGTCTCAGGGCCTGCGCGAGGGAGGCGCTTGACGGAAAGCCCGCATACGGGGCGGTAAAGCCGCGAGCCACGACTGCCTGGCTGGAGATGGGGGACGCCAGGAGCGCCCGATCATCCGCGTTTGCCAGATTGAGGCCGAACAAGCCCAGCCGCGACTGGTCGAGTTGATCCGGACTCAACATATCATCCGCTTCGAACCATGAGCCGCGGACGCCGACGTAGGCGGCCTCAAACGACATGTTTTGCGAGAGCGCGTGCTGCATGCCCACGTTCGTCTGCACCGTGCGGGGAGGCTTGCCCATGGTGCGGTAGTTCCAGGGAGGAAGGTTATTCAACTGGCCGGCGACGGGATAGATGCCGGGGTCGAAATTTGTATCGTATAGCTGGCTCAGCGAATATTTCACTCCGCTGGAGAGCTGTGCGGCAGACAATCCAAAACCCGGCGCGTTGTACGTAACCGTGTTCCAGTTAAATCCGATGCTATTGCCCGATCCGGGATAATTTAACGAAGGTTGCTGAGCATAAAACAAACCGACTGCCGCGTGAAAGACAGTTTTGGGGTCAGCCTGATAGCTGATGCCCAGCCGCGGGCCGAATGCGTACTTGTAGTTGTGTTCGAAGGTGCAGTTGCAGCGGCCAGTGCCATAACCTTCAAACTGCGCAGCGCCGGGAAGGCCGCCCGCCGAGGGATTCGGCAGGGTTGGATTGAACTGAGTGGTGCGGTACTGTTGTTCGTGCGACGCCTGCAGCAGATCGTAGCGTAGGCCATAGCTCAGAGTTAGCTTCGGTGTCACTTTCCAGGCGTCCTGGGCATAGATACCGCCCGAACCTCGCACAAACCAGGGCGCTGCCACGTTGCCGATATATTCCGTGTTTAGGTTTCCCAGGAGGAAGCTGGCAAAGCTGCTGCCCGTGTAACCGCCCTGCAGATTTTGCCCGTTGGTCGAAGGCAGACCCGTCTGTTGCGGATCGAAGGAATAATTGCCGACCGCCTGGTTAGCGACTCGGTTGAGGAATTGTTCATACTTCCACTCACCACCAAACTTCAAGGCGTGCGCCCCTTTGATCCACGAAACTGAAGCAACAGCCGTAGGCTTGTTAAGTATGTAGAGCTGGTAGTTGGAAGGTCCAAGCTGGAGGAGTTGCGTGCCGTTGGTCGGTTGGCCGCTGATCGACAGTCCCGATAGCAGGCCCAGGCTTCCGCCATTCAACGTAACGCCATTGACTTGAGGCGTTCCGGTGATGACGGGGAACCCGCCCACCAGGGCGCCGGACAAGCCAAGCTGGCTCTGCTGATCGAAGTTGGTGATGGGCGTGGTATCGGGATTGTGATAGCGCTGAAAGCCGATGCCGGCGTGCAGCACAATCGTGGGCCTGATCACATCGTCCATGTTGATGCGAACCGTATTGCTGCGGATGACCTGGTAGCGACGCGCGGAGATGGGATCCGGCAGACCGTCTCCTCCGTTGTCCTTGTCTGTGGCCGTCAAAGCGTAGTAGCCGGAAAGATGGATGTTGCTGGTGAGCGAGTGGTCGATCTTGATGCTGGGAATCCATTGGAACTTATTGGCGGGGAAAATAAATGGATAGTTATCTACCGCCTGGCCATTGACGGGGTTCGGAATGTAGCTGAGGATTTTGGCGGCCACAGGATCAAAACTGCCCACGGGAATCTGGTTGTTGGGAAAGGGATCGCGAACAACTTGCCCATTTACCGTCCGGGTAGTTGAGGGATCGTAGAGTGCGCCGTTCATGATAGGGCGGCCCAGAGGATCGGTACCGATCTGCGTCCCAGTCAGCAGAGAGCTGAAGTCTCCGCCACGTACGGCTGCGCTGGGAACAGTCCTGAACCCGTTGTTGGTATTCACTTGATCCCGATACATTTCGTAGTTGAAGAAGAAGAAGGTCTTGTCGCGGCCGTTGTAGACCTTGGGTATCCAGACAGGCCCACCGAAGCTGCCGCCAAAGTCGTTCTGCCGAACCTTAGGCCGTACCAGGCCCCCGTTGCCATTGTCGGTAAAGGGCTGTCCCGCATCGAGAGCCTCGTTCTCGAAATACTCGTAGACGGTTCCGTGAATCTTGTTGGTGCCGGATTTGCTGGTGTAGTTGAAGATGCCTCCGGAGGTCTGTCCGAATTCAGCGGGGAAGCTGTCCTGCACCAGGGCAAATTCCTGCAGGGCATCCACCGACGGCTGTTCTTCGTCGGAGACCCGCGGGTTGAGGCCGCTGCCCGAGTCCTGTCCGTCCAGGATGACGCGAAAGGTGGCGCCAGGGGCACCGTTGATGTGGATGTCATTCCAGCCCCCGACCGTGGTGCCAGGCGCAAGTTCGGCGAAGTCCAGAGGATCGCGGATGGCGCCCGCCCCAGCCATATTGAGGGGAAGGGAATTGATGTCCTGGGTGGTAACAATGATTCCGTTCTCCGGATTTTCTGTCTTGAGCAGTGGAGCATCCGCGTTAACGGTGACGGTTGCGGCGGTAGACCCTACGGTTAAAGCCAGGTCCACGCGAACGGCGGAATCGACAGACACAGTGATGCCGTTCCGGATCAGCTTCGAGAAGCCGGCCGCTTCCACGGTCAACGAATAGCTGGCAGCAGGCAAATTTGGAATGGTGTAGTATCCGTCGCCGGTGGTCACAGTGTGGCTTTGCACACCTGTAGCTTCATTGGTGGCGGTAACGGGGACGTTGGGGACGGCCCCACCCGAGGGATCAGTGACCGAGCCAGTGATGGATCCGCGATCTGATTGCGCGAAAACGATACCGCAACTGACAAACATCAACAGCAGAAACGACCTGTTCAAAAGGGAACCTTCCCTGAGCCGCATACCGAGCCTCCTCGAAAGTTTCGTCCACGATCTAAGCCCACTGCTGAGTAGTGGTTTATGTTCGTTAGAGTTTGGGGAGTTTTCAAATCAGCAAGCCTGACAACATCGCCAACACCTTCTGTGCTTGATGTTGTCGTTTGTGCTTGATCTTTTCTCCACTCTTTTCAATACCGGCGATCAGTGACTGGGTGAACCCCGAGGAAGCTACCCGGTACGAGGGATGATGCGCATCCTATAATCAGCCCCAAATTTGATGGAACGAATGGCAAGATTCAGGGCGGCGGAATGTGCCATGTTCGCATGGCACAAATGGGTCATATCATCGCAGTTGGTTGCCGCGATGAAGTCCGGGCGCGGAGCGGCTCGCTACCACCCACTGGTGTACAGGCGTTGAACGCTGGCGATAAGATTCTTCACGCGGCGGGTTGTACAGACTTCCTTGGGGTCAGAATCAGAGACAGAATCACAGGGTGGGCCGGCAATCGGTCAATCGAGCTTGCAACGTCCCGCGGTTCGCGTATTTGTCGTGGTTACAGAACAGATTCGGGGGCTGTCACATGTGCAAACGCTTGGGGATGCGGTTCGCTGTGTTCTTGTTGCCGGCTCTTCTCAGCCTGCTAACCGTAGGGCGCTGTCATGCGGACGACCTTCAACCGCCCAAAGTCTATCGGCTTGCGGCCAACATACTGGCGCTCCCCATCGAGCAAACCCGGCGGGCGTCCCCGGCAGTGTTGCGCGGTGTGGTCACCCAATCGACGGATGCCGGTTTGGTAGTGCAGGACCATACCGCCGGAATCTGGGTGTATTGGGACCGCTCAGATGATTTTGCTCCGGGAGATGACGTGGAAGTCCACGGAGTCGTAGACCCGGGCCTCTATGCACCCGTGGTCAGGGCTATGTCCGTGCAGAAGGTCGGGCGTACCCCCCTGCCAAAACCAAAGGCGGTCGACTTTAAGCAATTGAGTACCGGCGACTATGACGGCCAATATGTTTCCATCACTGGGAGGGTGCGTTCGGCGGCCCTTCAGAAAGGAGCCTCACGTAAGCAAAAATTGTGGCTACGCATCGCCATGGATCACGGTTTCGTCGATGCCACATTTCCCGCAGAGGACGCACCCGCCGCCGCAAAACTCATTGATGCTGTGGTGACGATCTCGGCGGCTGCCATGTGTACGAAGAATGAGGATCGACAGATCACTGCCGCGACCCTGTCTGTGCCGGGCATGCGTAATGTGGCTGTCATCCTGCCGGCGCCGGCAGATCTCTTTGCAAAACCCCTCACTCCCATCGGCAGGTTGATGCAGTATCGGTCGGGCACAAATTATGACGAGCGCGTCCGCGTTGCGGGTACAGCCACCTATTACAAGCCGGGCGAGGCGCTAATCCTTGAAGAAGATGGGCAGGCGCTATTCGTCAGGACCACGCAAGCCACTGACATCAAGCTTGGAGACCGGGTCGAAGCCCTGGGATATCCGGCGGCTCGCGGTCCTGGCCCAATCCTGGAAGACGCAGTCCTGCGCCGGGTTGGGCCAGGCCATCCCCTGCCGCCGAGCAATGTCGCGCTGGCCGATATTTGTTCCGGCGCTCTAAACTATAACCTCATCAGCACCCAAGGGCAGCTTCTGCGAAGGATGCGCGAGCCCTCTCGCGATGTTCTGCTCCTGCAACATGATGCCGCAGTCGTTTTGGTTGAATTGGCGCAATCGGATAATTCCAACATGTTGCAAGGCCTGCAGGAAGGAAGCATGGTGCAGATCTCCGGCATCAGCGTGCTGGAGATAGAAGGAAGCTGGAACTACGGGCTCAGTAGCGCCAGTGCCATCCGCTGCAAGCTTCTGCTTCGATCTGCGGAGGATGTCCGGGTACTGCAACCCCCCTCGTGGTGGACGACTCGTCACGTGCTCTATATTGCCGCCATTTTGGGATTTCTGGTGCTGGCCTCTCTCGGGCTTGTGGTTTACAGCCGAGTGGAACGATGGCGGATGCAGGCCGTTCACCAGGAGCGTGAACGCCTGGCAAACGAAATCCATGACACGCTGGCGCAAAGTTTCTCAGGAATCGGCTTTCAACTACAGGCGATTCGACGAGCTGTTCCTCAGGAGATCTCGGGTTTGCGGAAGCAGGTCGACCTGGCATGCGACCTGGTGCGGCATAGCCATAAAGAAGCGCGGCGCAGCATCGAGCCCCTACGGCCAGATTCACGGGAACGGGTCGACCTGCTATCGTCTCTGGAAGCATCCGCGCGCAAGATGGTGGAAGGCGGATCGGTAGAAATTGAGGCAGTCCAGACCGGCAGTCCTCGGTTGCTTTCACCGCAATTCGCGAATACTCTGCTGAAGATCGGGCAGGAAAGTGTTGCCAACGCAGTACGTCATGCGGATCCCAGCCACTTGCAGATAGCGTTGCGATGGGAAACGAATATCGTCCGGCTTGCGGTTCGAGACAACGGGATAGGGTTTGTGAAGAGCGGTGACTTACTAGGATTTGGCCTGCGCGGCATGCGTAAGCGGGCGGCTGCCATCGGGGCAAAGCTCGAAATCTCCAGCCGGCCTCGGGAGGGAACGTGTGTGGAGGTGACCGCCAATCTACCGCCTACTCTCAATCTGGTCACGGTGATGAAGCGCAGTTGGACGTACGTATCGGAGCGGGTATCTCGTGTCGAAAGCGAACAACCTCATTAGAATACTGATTGTCGACGATCATCCTGTGGTCTGTTCCGGGTTGACGAATATGCTGGGTGCTCAGGATGGGCTGGAAGTGATCGGGTCTGCAGCCAGCGGCGAAGAAGCGCTGGCGATGATCCAGCAGGATAATCCAGACTTGATCCTGCTGGACTTACGGATGCCGGGCATGGACGGAATTAGTGTTCTGCACGCGCTTAAGCGAATGGAAGCGCCGCCGCGGGTCATCGTCCTGACCAGCTTTGAAAAAGATGAGGACATCTATCGAGCCATTCGTGCGGGCGCACAGGGCTATTTGTTGAAAGACACAACGGAGTCCGAAATGGTGGCGGCCATCTCGGTAGTCGACGCGGGCAAACGCTACATCCCCCGCCACATTGCCGCTCGTCTTGCCGATCGGATGATGCGTGCTGACCTGACTGC
>DASRRN010000605.1:0-4315 GCA_035695685.1 Acidobacteriaceae bacterium
CGATGAGTTTCAGCTGAGTATTCCTTGGCGGGTTGCTCTCCAGCAGTGCCCGCCTCCGCTTCCTCAGCCAACCTCATGCTGTCAACAACAACGTCCGCTCGTCGAGAAAAACTCAGCGAACGGCTACCTGGGACTTTCGTCCGTGTCTCAACAAAGGGGTTCACCCCACTAGCGTCCTGGGCTAAGTTCAGCCGTCCCAGCGGGACTGGGTTTTGGAAATCGAGTTCTCACGCGTCTTTTGCCCCTGCGGCGCTATTTCCTCTCGGTTCGCGTTCGGCAGCTCAACCGGCCAGTAGGGGCGTTACTTGTGCAGCATTCAATAGCCCGTAAAAGACTACTCTGGTTTACTTAGTTAAACGCTGCCGCTGCAGTTCGCGATAGACCTCGCTCTTCGAAACACCGCGCTCACGCGCCACGCGCTTGAGTGCATCTTTTTCGTTGAGACCCTCAGCTTCCATCAGCTGCGACACCTGTTGCCGAATACTCCGGCCCTCACTTGCCGGCTGGGCCGACGTTGTGGCGCGGATCAACAGCACAATTTCTCCCCGTACACGCTCGCGCACCGACAGCGCCAACCGGACCTCCGCCACCGTGCCGCGCAGAAACTCCTCGTGCAACTTGGTCAGCTCACGGGCTACCACCACGTGCACTCGGCCTCCCCAGACCGCCTCCACATCCGCCAATGTTTCCACAATGCGATGAGGTGCTTCATAAACCACCAGTGTGAGCCCGCTCGCGACTCCGGCCAAAGACTCCAGTTCCGTCCGCCGTGCGCCCGGTTTCGCCGCAAGAAAGCCTATATACAGGAAGCGCTCCGTATCCAGGCCGGAAGCAACCAGCGCACTGAGCGCGGCGTTTGCCCCGGGAATGGGAATCACACGCACGCCCGCAGCCACTGCTGCCCGCACCAATTCCAGGCCCGGATCCGAGAACGCCGGGGTACCCGCATCGCTGACCACCGCGACCCGGCCTCCCTGCCGCAACAAAGCAACCAGCTCCACAGCCCGCGACTGCTCGTTATGTTCGTGAAAGCTGAGGGTGGGTGTGGAAATGGAAAAGTGGTTCAGCAGCTTTTGCGTCTGGCGAGTGTCTTCACACGCGATGCGATCGACGTCTTTCAGCACCCGCAGCGCGCGCAGGGTAATGTCCTCAAGATTGCCGATGGGCGTCGCGACCAGATAGAGCCCGGGATCGAGCAAAGATTATTCCTGGCTCTGGCGACGCAATTTTCGGCTCTCTGCCAGCAGGCTCATGGAGTGCATCAGGTTTTGCAAGGTCACGATGCCAACGATGCGTTCGCCTTCGGTAATCGGCACCAAAGAAAGTCCGCGCCCGGCAAAGCGGCTGATGGTCGTGCCCAGGGAATCCTCCGGCTGAGCCACGTGAAAACTGCGTGACATTACCGCTTGCACATAACCGTTGCCCTCGCTGCGCAGCGCAGAAAGGATACTCTGGCGGGAGATAATGCCCACCAGGCTATCGCCGCGCACCACAGGAAAATCGTCCTGCAGACTGTGAATCGACTTGTGTAGCGCATCCTCCAGTGTGTCGGAGGGGGCGAGCATGGAGAATTCAGTCAGCATGATGTCCTGCATGTTGACGGTATCCACTACGCTCTGAAACAGGACGCCCTGATCTTCGAGCTGAGCGCCGATCAGGATAAAGAATCCCGCTAATAGCAGCCACGCATTCATCAGGACCAATCCGGCGATGATTGCAGTCATGGCCAGAACCTGACCCAGTCCGGTTGCCACTCGTGATCCCTGTGCTCTGCCCTGCGCCCGGGCAACGCCTCCCCGCACGACCCTGCCGCCGTCCAGTGGATAAGCAGGCAGCAGATTCAGAACCCCGAGAAAAACATTGACCCAAATAATGCTGCGAATCAAATGGGCGGGACTCATCCAGGGCCGCTCCAAAAGATTCAGCGTAGGCGACATGCCGAGCACCAGCATGGCGACGACCAGGGCGAAACTCAGATTCGCGATAGGCCCGGTGACCGCCATGCGCCACTGCACTTTGCTGCCGCCTGCCTGCTCTGCACTCTCCGCGTTTGCGTAAGCCACCAGACCGCCAATCGGTAGCAGCAGGATATTTCTCAATTGCAATCCGTGGTACGCCGCTACGATCATGCGCGCCACTTCGCGGACGGCGACCGCACCCAGCAAAACCAGCCACAAGCCCACGCCACGGAACATGGTGAGATGAACGCTCTCGGTGTAGGCCATACAGATGCCAAGCAACAGAATGAAGAAAGTGTGAATGCGTAACTCCACACCCATCCAGCGCCCTAGGGGGAACGACCATCCGCGCATTGCATCCGTCCTTGCTTCTCATTGTAGAGCTTGCGGATTCATTGGCCAGTAAAGGATTCATTTACCATGAAATCCGATGCGGGTGATTGGCGGCACATACCGTTCGCGGCGGCTGATCGCGCCCCGCGGGCTCGCCACCCGGCCCACCAGCGATCGCTTGCGTGAAACTCTCTTTAATATCCTGGCCGCGCGCATCGAAGGCGCCGTGTTCGCCGATCTCTATGCGGGCTCGGGAGCGGTGGGCATCGAGGCTATCAGCCGCGGTGCAAGCCTGGTCTACTTCGTGGATCAGGCTCCGGCTGCGATAGCCGCGGTCCGCAGCAATCTTGCTGCACTCAAAATCAGTTCCGGGTTCCAAATTATTTCTAGCAGCGTCTCGGCCGCATGGCGCCGTCTCTCCGAGCCCGATCCGCATCGGCGTTGTGCGATTATCTTTCTCGACCCGCCGTACGCGGGCGGGGACGATTACGCCAGCACTCTTGCCGGCATCGGCCAGCATGCAGATTCGCTGCTCACTCCCGACGGCATCGTGATCGCCGAACATAGCCGCAAGATGACGCAGCCGCTGACGGAATGTTACGGCCCACTGCGACGCTATCGCGTTCTTGAGCAGGGCGACGCGGGCTTGAGCTTCTACGCCAGGTAGCCTCCCCCTCGGTGCTCGCCGGTCTTCAGGTTAACTTCGAACTCGAGTTCACGATCGCTGCTCATGTCCCAACCCAGCCCGAACAATATCTCTCCGCGGATGCCGGTAATGTTCAACCCATCCCAACTGAGACGGCTGGTTTGCCAGGCCTTGCCGGAGCGGCCCCAGGCCAGCAGCGAATGGAAACTCGAAAATATGAGCAGTTCCTGCTCCGCGACCGGAGTTACCGCGATCACGGGGCGATACACCACTTGTTCCCATCGCCCGGGGTCATGGGTGTCGACAAGATAGGCGTACCCACCGGCAACAGCGCAGAGCCATGCCGGATCAGGACAGGCCCATACACCTGTGGGCACGGCCGGCCCGGCGAAACCAAGGGCACAGGTGGCCAGGAACGGAGGCGCTGCACCAAAGGGCCGGATCATGATCTCCAGTGCTCCCCGCTCCACTTCCTCAACCTGCGCCGGGTACACGAATTGGCGCGGGGGCAAGATCAAGGGCCGGGAGGCAAGGATCTCTGCCTCCCAAGCGTGTTCAAACGTGGAGTCAATCACCAGGTTGATGTTTTTTTGATGCAAATGCCTCTACCCTCTCCCGCACGCTCAATACGTGGGTCGGCAAATCGAGCCGGCTGCCGTCTTCCAGCAGGGGAATCAGCTTGTCAAACTCCGGACCGGAGTGAGCTCCGGTCAGGATGATCCGCACAGGGTGGAACAGCTCCTTGCCCTTGACCCCGGTCTCCACCTTTACTTCGTTCATCAGTTCCTTGAAGCGCTGCGGCGTCATCGCGCCCGCTTCTCCTCTGACCTTTTCCTTAAATGCTTTCACTACTCGCACTCCCGCTTCCGAAGTGAGCATAGCTGTGTCTTCGCCGGTCACTTCGGACGTCACGCGCCAAAGAGCTGCTGCCTTTTCCGGTAACTGCTGGAGCTGGTCAACGGCGGGAAGAAACAGTTCCAGCACCCGATCGAACCAATGCTCGACAGCGTCGCCGGCAGAGAATTGCGGCGGTAGCCACTCCATCGCCGCGAAATATGGCCAAGCCAGACCCCTCAGTTCGGGTAGCGGAGAATGCTTGATGGCTTGACGGTTAAGCCAATGCAGCTTGTCCCAATCGAAGACTGCGGGCGAGGGCGTGACACGCTCCAGCTTGAACTCCTTGATCAGCTCTTCGCGAGAGAAAATCTCGCGTGTTCCCCCTTCTGCGCCCCAGCCGAGCAGAGCAAGATAATTCGCCAGCGCCTGGGGCAGAATTCCCATCTCGCGGAAGCTGGAAACCGACGTAGCCCCGTGGCGCTTTGAAAGGCGCTCCCGGTCGCTGCCCAGAATGGTCGAGAGATGCGCGAATTGCGGCAGG
>DASRRN010000606.1:0-3240 GCA_035695685.1 Acidobacteriaceae bacterium
TTTCTGGCCGCAAACTACACCGGAAGATAAAAAAGTCACAGACCCTGAGCGGAGCGCATCACAGATTTATCGTATGACACAGCGCTTGGTGGCGCGGAGTCGAGCTGCCCGACCTGAGCGGAGAACGGGCCAACGAGCTGATTGCTCTTGAAGACGCTCTCAACGCGCTGGCCACGATTGACGCGCGCAAGGCCCGCGTGATCGAGCTCCGCTTCTTCGGCGGGCTCAGCGTAGAAGAATCTGCCGCGGTCCTCGAAATCTCGCCGGAAACAGTGATGCGGGACTGGAAGTTCGCGCGCTCCTGGCTGCAGGCCGAACTGAGCCGCCGGTAAACCTTCCCAAAAAAAAATTCACCCTGCTGCCAGTTTTCTCCTTGGCTTTGCGCCTACAGGGCAAAGCCGTTCAGAGACAGGTTCCCCCAATGCTCACCGGACCTCTGCTCCGCTTCTCAGTTCAAACCAAAAGGAGATTTGACATGACTCAGCATATGTTCAGGATTTGCATCCTTCTGACTCTCGGCTTCGCGGCCTCGCAGAAGATCCTCCAGGCACAGGAGAGGAACGAGCTGGAGGGCATCTGGAGCGTGAGCGTCAACGTAACCAACTGCCAAACCGGCGCTCCCATCCGGACCGTCGCTTCTCTTCAGCAATTCCGGCCAGACGGTTCCGTGATCGAGACAGCCAACACCGCCTCGCGCGGCATGAGCGAAGGAGTCTGGGGTTCCGCGGGCGGCAACGACGTCGCCGCGTTGTACTGGTTCTTCCGCTTTAACCCGGACGGGACGTTTGCTTCGCGGGCCAGCATCACGGACAAAATCGTCCTCGGTTCGAATGGCGAGTTCACCTCAACTGGCATCGTCCTCGACGATGACGCGAATGGCAAACTACTCACGACCGGCTGCTTTACGCACACGGCCACCCGGCTAACCGCCGGCTTTGACCGTCATGGAACGAGTGGAATCACTGAGGCGCCGCGCCCACCTGGGCCGTTGTGCGATCTCCAAGTCGCGCACCGGCCCACGGGCAAAATCTGCTCCTCGCTGCGGGCATTAGGACGTTTCCGGGGAAATAGTGACCAGACGGGACGAGCTGGGCATTGTGCCGTCCCTCCGAGACTCGCCTCATAAACCTAATCCTACCCGGCACTGACGTGCCGGGCTACAGGTTGTTACGTCCCTACGGGACTGTCTCCGTTGCGGTGTTGAATCCGCTCGCTCAGCCAGAGCGGATTGCGCCGCCTCCCTTAGAGTCATGTTCTTCTTTGGCGGGCGGATGTGTAGTCTTCTCTCCATTCTCTTGGTCTCGCGTGGATTGTTGCCGCTTTCCTCGGGCTGCACCAGAGTCATCACGTCGTCAGGAATTTTGGGGAGGATTGCGCCCGCGCGCGCATGCAGCGGGAGGACATCCAGCGGCGCATCGGCTATCACTACGTTGCTTCCGGTAAAGTGCTTGCCGGACCAGACAACGCGCGAGTCCCGAAGGGACGGAACAACCTGTAGCCCGGCACGGGAGTGCCGGGTAGCATGAGGTTTAAGTAAATGAGTCCCGAAGGGACGACACAATGCCCAGTTCGTACCTCAGCAACCACGTCCACGTCGTATTCAGCACGAAAAACCGCCTGAAGGTGATCCCTGAGGACCTGCAACCTAAACTATGGGCATACATGGCGGGCATCGCAAAAAAGCACAGCATGCACGCAGTCGCGATCGGTGGCATCGAGGACCACGCTCACGCCCTGATCGATATGGGACCGACTCTCGGCATTGCAAAGATCGTGCAGGTGTTGAAGGCAAATTCCTCGCGATGGATGAACGACCATCCGGGGGTACGATTCGAGTGGCAAGTAGGATATTTCGCGTGCAGCGTCAGCCGATCCCAGGTGTCCGACGGTGAGGCAGTACATTGCAAGCCAAAAAGAGCACCATCAAAAGATAGACTCTGCTACAGGGTTCGAGTTGTTGTTGAAGAGGCATGGATTTGAATTGCGGGATTGATTGCGCGAGCGGCGTTTAGGCCGTCCCTGACTTCCCGGCACTGCCGTGCCGGGCTACAGATTGTTCCGTCCCCGTTCGACAAGCTCAGGGCAGGCTCTACGGGACTGGGCCAGCCCGGTTGGACATCGTGCCTTTCTACCGCCGGCCGTTCGTGTCCCTCCAGTTTGTCTTAGTAGTTGAGACGGAGCGCGAGCTGTACCTGGCGGGCGGGATAGGCATTCGCGGCTGTGTAAGTGCCGAAGCTTGCGCCATCGGTGATGGCGCTATCGGGCTGCTGAAAGTTTGTGGGACAAAGGCGTTGACAGACGGGATGTTCACCGTTCTTTTTTCGACTACGCCCCTATCGGCAAGCAGAAATTATTCAGTGAACATCCCGTCTGTCAACGCCTTTCCTGTCAACGCCTTTCCGCCGCTACGTCACTCCGTCTCAAAATCGGTGGAGACACTGAGTTCCTTCCATATTCGCGCTTCCTCTAATCGCGCGAGATCGTTCTTCTCCACCGCGGCGTACGCATCGCTGCCGAGCAACAGTCGCGACGGAGGGTTTCGCTCCTGCGTCAGCTGGATGATCGCCTGCGCCGCCTTTTTCGGATCACCAGGCTGCTTCCCGTTGTAATTGCGCTGAAATCTTGCGGTAGCTCCAACAGTCGAGTCGTATGCGGGATGACCTTCGCTCAGTTCGGTGGAACTCCCCGCGAAGTCCGTGCGGAACCCACCGGGTTCAACAATTGTGACCTTGATGCCGAGTGGTGCTACTTCGCGTGACAGCACTTCAGAGAAGCCTTCGACACCCCATTTCGCCGCCGAATAAGGCCCACGTCCCGGAGGGCCGATTCTTCCGCCCACCGACGAAAACTGAATGAAGTGGCCTGCTTTCTTTTCGCGAAAATACCGAAGAGCTGCCTTGGTCACAATAATCGTTCCAAAGAGATTCGTTTCGATCTGTGCCCGAAATTCAGATAGAGGCGTGTCTTCGACGGACGAAAGATTGCCATATCCCGCATTATTAATGACCACATCCAGCGAGCCGAATACATCGACCGCCGCCCTTACCGCGTTTGCTGCTGCTGCTTCGTCGGTCACATCCATGGCGAAGAGCTTGACCTGCTCGCCATATCGTTCCGACAGATCAGCCAGCGACTTAATGTCCCGAGCTGTCGCCAACACCTTATTGCCCGCAGCGAGGCCCGCTTCAACAATTGCACGACCCAGACCACGAGAGCTGCCGGTGACTAACCATACCTGCG
>DASRRN010000607.1:0-8619 GCA_035695685.1 Acidobacteriaceae bacterium
GATAAGCACCTTCGGGGTCCTTCGACTCCGCGCCACCAAGCGCTGTATCACGCGATAAATCTGTGAGGCGCTTCGCTCAGGATGACGTTTTTGTGGGAGGTTTGAAGAAAAACACCCCAAATAGGTTAACGCTTGTGGGACGACAGTCCTGGGCTAAGTTCAGCCGTCCCTTCGGGACTAAATTTCTAAATCTCGGTTCTCACACAGGCCCTTTAGCCTGAGGTACGCTCTTTATCTTTTCCCATTTCGTTAGCCGGTATTGCGCAAGCCGGCGGAGATCCCGTTGATAGTTGCGGAAAGAGCCCGATTGATGGCATCGGAATCGTCTCCGGCGCGCTTGCGCCGCAGCAAATCAACCTGGATCAAGCTAATCGGATCCACGTAGGGATTGCGCAGGCGAATCGAGCGGGCAAGCACCTGGTTGTTCTCCAGCAGTTCGGATTGTCCGGTGATCGTCAGGATGTTCCGCCGGGTGCGATGAAACTCAGCTTCGAGCTTGTTAAATACGCGATCGCGAACCCCGCTATCAGTGACCAATGAGGCGTACAGCTGAGCAATTCCGAAATCTGATTTGGCCAGGGCCATTTCTACATTGCGGATCAGGTCGATGAAGAGAGGGAACTCGCGCGCCATAGTTGCGAGCACGGCGCTGCCACCGGGTTTCTGCCCGTAGGCTTCAAGAGCGTGACCGACAGCGAACCAGGCCGGAACCAGCTGCCGGCTCTGGGTCCAGCCAAACACCCAGGGAATGGCGCGAAGATCACCCAGGCTCCGCCGCCCGCCCCGGCGCGACGGCCGAGAGCCGATCTTGGCGTGCTCCAGCTCTGCCATCGGCGTGGCTTCTTCGAAATATTGCAGCACCTCCGGATTGTCCAGAATTTGTTCGCGATAGAAGGAAAAGGACACGCTCGACAATTCTGAAAAGGCAGCCTCCCATTCCGGCGCCAGAACGCCGGTGAAATGACCCTGGGGGTTGCGTGCATTGGGCCGCGCCAGGGCATCGAGCGAGGCCGCAATCATCAATTCCAGATTGCGCTCGGCCAGGATCACGTCGGAATATTTCCAGTTCAGCACTTCGCCTTGCTCGGTAATGCGAATCTGGCCGGTAAAGGCGCCTGCGGGCTGGGCATAGATGGCGCGGTGGGTAGGCCCGCCCCCGCGGCCGACGGTGCCACCTCGCCCATGAAACAGCCGCAAGCGCACCCCGCACTCGCTTGCTACCTGGTGCAAAGCGCGATGGGCGCGGAAAATCTCCCAGGTGCTGGTAAGCATGCCCCCGTCTTTATTAGAGTCGGAATAACCCAGCATGATCTCCTGTGAGTTCCCCCAGGACTGCAAAAGCTGACGATAGCCGGGGGACTGCCACAGCTCGTGGCAAATGCCGGGTGCGTTGCGCAAATCTTCAATGGATTCGAACAAAGGAACCGGCATCAAACCAGGATCGTCACCATTGCCCTCCACGCGCACGCCACCCAGCCGGGCGAGCCAGATCACATTGAGCACATCCTCGGTGCTCGCAGCGCCACTGATGACGTAGTGACGAATGGCTTCAGGAGTGGAGGATGCTTTGAGCTCGGCGATCGCGCGAAAAGTATCGATCACGTCAGCGGAGGCTGCACTCAGCTGCGCCGGCACCGATGAGGCGCGCGCCGGGTCACACTTCCAGGCCGAGGCTTCTTCAAGCGCCGCGGTGTGCAACCGGGCATGCTGGCGGATGTCGAGCGTTTGCAGATGGAGCCCGTATGTGCGCACTTCGAGGATTAACGGATCAATCAGGGCGTGAGCCAGCCGCGGGCCGCGATTCTCAACCAGGCTGGCGTGCAGAATCTCCAGGTCCGCGAGGAACTCCTGCGCCGAAACGTATGCCGGTAAGCCAGCCAGCGTTGCATCCAGAGCTTGACTTCCCGAGGCCCCGCCGGCGCCGGCGAGGCGCACCCGGATGCAGCTCAGAAATTGCCGGTACGATTCAAACTCATAGCGCTCTCCAAACGCCTGCAGCCCAGTGGTGTTGAGTGCATGCAGATAGCCTTCCAGGCGCTGTTCCAGCGCCCCACTGATCGGCACCTGTTGCGCCGAACTGGTGAGCAGATCGAGGATAAGGCCTAGTTGCCGCTGATAGTGCGTCAACAAATTTTCACGAGCCATCTGCAGCGCTTCCCGCGTGACTTGGGGGGTGACGTAAGGATTGCCGTCACGGTCGCCGCCGATCCACGACCCGAAGGAGAGCAGTACCGGCATCTCGGCCAGACTGAGGCAAACGCCGTACTCCGCCTCGAAAGCTGCCGCGACCTCTGCGTAAAGACCGGGCAACGTCGCGTAGATGGAGGAGTCATAGTAATCCAGGCCCATCTTCACCTCATCGCGCACTGTGGGGCGGCGGGTTCGGACCTCGTCCGTTTCCCACAGCGCGGTGATTTCGGCGGTGAGGCTTTCTTCGAAGAGTTCTAACTGTTCATCCGAGAGCGGGATGCGATCAAGCTGCTCCAGCAGATCTGCGATGCGGTGCCGTTTGAACATCACCACCCGGCGCGCCACTTCGGTGGGGTGTGCGGTGAACACAGGAATAATAGAAATCGAGCGAAGCCAATCCAGCGCTTCGTCGCCCGAGATGCCTGCAGCCCGCATCGCCCGCAGCGTTCCACGCAGGGAACCGCGTTGTGCCTCCCCGGAGAGCTGGAGCGAAAGCCGGCGCCGTTTGCGGTGATTGGTCTCGGCCAGGTTGATGAGCTCGAAATAGAAGGCAAAGGCCCGCGCCAGCCGATAGGCTTGCACCAGGTCCAGCGAGTGGACGCTGCCCAGGGCCGCGGCGAACGGCTGCGCGGCTTCGCTTCGTGGGTCCGCACCATCCTGGGCCTCGCGGCGGCGGATAGCGATCTGACGCAGTTCTTCTACTTCGGAGAAGAGCGGAACCCCCGCCTGCTCACGCAAGACTTGACCGAGCAGCATGCCCAGTGAGCGAACGTCGCGCCGCAAAGGCGCCTCTTTGATGTCGCCCGTACGAGCTTCCAATTCGGCCAGGCGAAGAGACCAATTCTCCGGTTTCCAAAGCAAACTCATTGTCTTTGATTATGCAGGAAGCGCTCCTTGACACAAATTCATCCGAAATTGCGACACCCATGTAATCTTGTGCTCCACCCAGAATTAAAGACCAGAATCGTCCGGGCGAGGTTTGGTCCGGTGGACGCAAGCTCCAATAACTAAAAAGTCGATCTCTCCTTCTGTTTTCGATCATCTGTTTACTTGACCGATGATCTCCTAGGCAATCACCGGCGAGGTTGACTTCAGCTCAATCGTCTGGGCGATTCGGGCTACCCGTTCATACGACTGCAACCGATCGGCATGCTCGAAGGTATCCGTCACCACGATCAGCTCGTCTGCGCCGGTTTCCTCCACCAGCTTTTCCATTCCCGCCTTCACGGTATTGTCTGACCCGACAATGGCAGCGCCTAGTTTGCTTTCGACTGCGAAGCGCTCAAAGTCCTGCCAAAGCGGCTCCATGGAATCCACCGGAGGTAGCAACTCGACCGGCCGGTTGCGGATCAACTGCAGAAAGCGCTGCTGTGGGGTGGTGAAAAGGCGTCGCGCCGCGGTATCGGTTTCCGCCGCGATCACTTGTACGCCCACCATAAGGTGTGGCTGGCGCAGCACCGCACTGGACTGAAACCGGTCGCGATACATTTGCGCGGCCGTGTAGAGATACTCAGGAGCAAAGTGGGCAGCAAAGGCAAACGGCAAGCCGAGCATCGCTGCCAGTTGCGCGCTGAAGCCGCTCGATCCCAGCAGGGTGATGGGCACATTACTCCCTTGCCCGGGAATTGCTCGCACGGCTTGGCCCGGTTTCTCTGGACCAAGATAGGTTCGCAACTCCTCCAACAGCGCCGGGAAATCATCTCCGCTCTGGTGCAAATCCCGTCGTAACGCCCGCATGGTGGCAAAGTCGCCGCCCGGAGCACGTCCCAAACCCAGATCGATGCGCCCCGGATAGATAGCCTCCAGCGTGCCAAACTGTTCCGCCACCACCAGCGGCGCATGGTTGGGCAGCATCACTCCGCCGCTGCCCACCCGGATCGTCGCCGTTGCCCCCGCGATGTGGCCGATGAGAACCGGGGTGGCGGAGCAGGCAAGCCCGGCGATGGAGTGGTGTTCCGCCAGCCAGTAGCGCTGGTAGCCCAACCGCTCTACGTGTCGTGCCAGATCGACTGACCGGGCGATGGCGCTGCCTGCGGGTTCGCCCCGCCGCATGCCCACGAGATCCAGAACCGAGATGGCTAGTCTTTTACCCATGCCAAGTTAGATGAACAAGCCCAAAAAGCGACTCAACCTCAGCTAGCCAATCTTGAGTATGGTAAGAAAAGCGATGATATCGATTCGAAGAATTGAACTGCCCGTTCCCGGCATCGAGCGTCTACAGTCGGAGGCAATGGATGAGGGCTACAACTTTATTGAGACCCTGGTGGCGGAGTGGGCAAACGCGAGCAATCGCTTTGACGCTCCTGGAGAGGCCCTGTGCGGCCATCTGGATCAAGGAATGCTGGCCGCAGTGGGCGGCCTTAACTGTGACCCCTTTGCCGGTCGTCCGGATATGGGACGTATCCGGCGCGTCTACGTGAGGGCTGGGTGGCGAAACCGGGGCGTTGGTAGAGCGCTGATGACGGCCCTCGTGGATGAGGCCCGGAACCATTTCACCTGCGTACGCCTGCGCGCTGAGAACGAGGGAGCGGCACGCCTCTACGAGAGCATGGGCTTTGTTCCCATTGCCAGCCCCGACGCGACCCATATCCTGTTGTTCGAACCAGTAATCGTTCCCACCTAGGCCGGTTTTTCCATTCTCGGAGGTCTCGGCAGAAGCGGCCCGCCACAATTCGGGCATATGTGCGCATGCACCTCCTCTGCACATTTTGCGCAGAAGGTACATTCATACGAGCAGATCGTTGCCTCCCGACTCGGTGGCGTTGGTGAACTTCCTGCGGCTTCAGCCCGGCTACGATGCCTGCGGAAACATAAGCGCTGGTCCGAAGAAAGTAGCGTCGATTAATTCCGTTAGAGTAAACCTCAATCGAGTTTTCAGTCGCGGTTACTTTTCACTCCGTCCTGGGCGGAACGTCTACTTGGACGCCGCTAGCAGCTTAAGCCGCTTGTTAAGCTGTTCGAGATCTTTGCTGGAAAGATAGCGTCCGTCTGCTACCACACCCGCAATCTTGCGCGTGTTAGCAATGTCGTCTAATGGGTTCGCCCGGAGCAGGACGAGATCGGCGATCCGCCCTATCTGGATCGTGCCGTAATCGCTCCGCCGGTTATAGAAATCTGCGGGGTTAAGCGTGGCGGTCTGCAATGCCTCAAGCGGAGTAAAGCCCGCCGCAACGAAGCGTTGCAGTTCGAGGTGGAGACTGATGCCCGGAATGACATCGACACCCGCGGGCGTGTCCGTTCCGGCCAGAAATGGGACGTTCGCGGCATGGAGCTTGCGCACGATGTCGAGCTCGTGCTCAACGAATCGCTCCCGTACGAGAAGCGGGTCGGTGTCCAGAGACTTCAAGATCGAGGCTCGCGACTCAGGCCATTGCCTGATGACCCACGTATGAGCCGCGTATGCCAGATCCGGGTCCCTGGTATAGTCGATCGCGTCCACCAGCCATTGGCCTCGTTCCCAGTAGAGAGTCGGGCACTGCCAGACGTGGTTCTTCGCCAGCAGCTGAATCATGCCGGCCTCTCGCGCCGGGTCGTAGGTCTCGAGGAACATGCCCACCGTCTTCTTGCCAGTGAGGTATTTGTCCTCATCGGGAGAGCTGGCCTCGAAAATACCGATGAGGTGTTCAAACGTGACCTGGCCCGATGCTACGGCTTCCGAAGCACGGACCGCATCCGGGACGTGACCTTCAAAGGGGATACCGACTTTCCTGGCTTCTTCCGCAATGGCGAAGTAGGCCTCTCGGGGGACACCCGATTGCACCTTGACGAAGTCGACTCCCCGGCTCTTGAGCATGTCGACCGCTTTGCGACCGTCCTCAGGCGTGGCGATGGGGATGACTGCCTTGTAGGTTGATTTCGGACCATCGAGCATCGGTCCGGAGACGACCATGCGCGGGCCAAAAAGGCTGTGCGCGGCAATCCTGTCACGAGCCACGAGCACGTCATCAAGTTTGCTGCCCATGTCGCGCACCCCGGTGATTCCATTGGCCAGGAAGAGGGGCAGAACGAGGTCGGTTCCATCGGCGGCGGTGCTATCGAAATAGACGTGCGTGTGCATATCCCACAGGCCCGGTATGAGGAACTCGCCCGTGGCGTCGACAATTTGACCTGCCTTCGCAACGATGCTGGTAGAGGACGCGATACCGGTGATTCGGTTTCCCTGAACCATCACTGTGGTGTTGGGCTGGGTCTTGCCTGTGACCGTGTCGATGATGGTCACGTGGGTGATGGTGAGCGTCTGCTGTGCCTTTGCGCCGAACGTCAGAAGGGGCAAGGCAAGAAGGAGGATTTTGAGGATTCGCACTCAGAGATGGTAATGGTCTTTTGAGCTCAAGGGAAAATCATCTTGCGGATGCGTGCTCTAGCGCAGCTCCACGATGATCGGCGTGTGATCAGATGGTCTTGGCTGGGCCCGCGGCCCCCGATCAATTTCGCAGCTTACCAGGCGGTCGGCCAGGGCCGGCGACAGCAGGAAATGATCGATACGAATACCGCGATTGTGCTCGAACGCTTGTCGAAAATAATCCCAGAACGTGAATTGCCCGCTCTCCTCTGGATGCAACGACCGGAACGCATCGGTATAGCCGAGATTAAGCAGCGTCCGATACCGTGCCCGCGGCTCCGGCTGGAACAACGCATCCTTGATCCACGATGATGGCTTATGACAATCGATATCTTCCGGAATGACATTGAAGTCGCCGCCAATCAATGCCGGTAGCCCTTCCTCCCGCCATGTGCTCATTTTTTTGATTAGCCTGTCCATCCAGGCCAGCTTGTAGGCAAATTTTTCGGTGCCCACCGGGTTACCGTTGGGAAGATAGATATTGACCACGCGAATGCCCTGGATTGTCATCTCGAGATAACGCGCATGGCTATCCGCCTCATCGCCGGCTAGCGTCGTCTCGATGGTCTCCATTGGAGAGCGCGATAAAACTGCCACCCCGTTATAAGCCTTCTGGGTCACAGCCACGCTTTCATAACCCAGCGCATTGAATACCAGGGCAGGAAACTCTGGCGCCTTCAGCTCCTGAAGAAGGAGAACATCCGGCTGCTGAACCTTGAGCCACGCCATGACGTGATCCATCCGTGCACGAATCGAATTTACATTCCAGCTCGCGATTTTCATGGTTATCTCCGCTCCGGTGAGAAAAGCTCGACCATCCATGGGTGATGAGGTCGGCGCCCCCTCCGCCCGGATCGAGGGTGGGGTCATGACTCTGCAGTCATCCATCTTCCCATCGTTTGAGAATCTCACAAATTTCAAGACTCTAAGACCGTCCCAGCACCTTCCGCTCGCAGCTATGATTGGGGAAAGGAGGCGCGGGCTGATATGTTTGTTTCCCGTCCGATCGGATTTGTAAGCAGTCCGTATAACGATACAAAAGAGATTCCGAAGGGTCTGCACGCGAAACACGAAGCAGAAGGTGTGCTCAGGGTGCTGCCGGAATTCGAGGTTGGGCTCACCGACATTGAGGGCTTCTCGCATCTGTTCGTTATTTGGGAGTTCGACCGCTCCAGAGATTTTGAATTGATCGGCCGTCCACCATTCGATGATCGACCACATGGAGTGTTCGCCACTCGCTCGCCTCGTCGTCCCAATCCGATTGGTCTCACGGTCGTTGCTTTGCTTCGTCGCGAGAACGGGCTACTGCATGTTCGAGGCGTTGACATGCTCAATGGAACGCCCATCCTCGACCTCAAGCCATATCTTTCGAGCGTCCCCCCGGATACGTTGCGTCGAGGATGGCTGACGGAAGCCGAGTCGCGTCAAAAATGATACCGAAGTAATGGCGGGATGTAAGGGGCGGCATATTGGATACTGAGGTGGACAATCTCCAACACCAGCACCAGCACCAGGATGCGGAATATCCAGTACTTCGCCCGTTCATGCATCGTGAGCCGGGCTCCGATGTATCCCCCAGCAACGCTGCCGGCCGACATTATCAATCCTTCCGGCCAGCGGATACTGCCGTGTCCGGCGAACATCAGGATCGGCACCAACGTGGTGGGGACAGCCAGCAGGGCTTTCAGCGCATTCGCCCGCACCAGGTCGTAGTGGAACATCAGGATGAGTACCAACAGTAGATAAGTGGCGCCGTCCAGGACAATGAACCCGAGCCAGAACCCAACGCCTAGCAAGGTGACCATGCCCGCTGTGGTGATTCCGGAAACACCTGGCTTCGGGTGCTCCAGTACCCTCTTCATCCTGGTAACCAACAAGAGAAAAGCTGCCATGACGGCCATGGTGATCACCAATGCCATACTGCGCCCGGGAAGCCTTTCCGCAGCAAGCACGCCGCCAACGCTGCCCAAGGTGGCGGGGATTGCCATCTTGAGACCCGCACCCCAGTCCACCGTTTTCTTCGCCTGAAACGTGCGCAACGCCATCAGCGAACCGAACAGCACCGCTAATCGGTTGGTCGCATTCGC
>DASRRN010000608.1:0-5793 GCA_035695685.1 Acidobacteriaceae bacterium
CGGAGTTCATGAACACTGCGAAGTGGCCGCCGGGAATCGGCACAAATTCCTTCTGTGGGGCGTGGATGGCTTCAAGGTACGTCCGGGCAAGCTCCGTGGGCGTGGTGAAGTCTTCCGTTCCCTCGAAGAAAAATATCGGGATGTCAAATTTTAGGCCGAGGTCCTTCATTGTTTCCGACCGTGTTTGCGGGACGAGGTGTTCTCCACTAAGAATCTGGCCATCGAGAGCATCGTTCAGATCCTGCACGGAGTAACCGGGGGCAACCAAGGCAAGTCCCAGGGTTCCGTAGAGGAATCGGTACGCGCCTTCGAAAAGATTCGACCACTTGCGCTGCACCTGGTAGCCTCGGCCGGATGTATAGGGAGGCGGGCCAACGCTCTTCAACTCATCGAGAGCCTGCTGGTTGCTAGTTGCCTGAGCCTTCTTCAACAAAGCGTCATAGGCCGCTGCGTAGTTGCGCGTTTCGTCGGCGACCTGTCCGGTGCCAACGTAGGCGAAGAAGAGGCCCGGTCTTTGCCGAATCATGCTGAGGCCAAGAACGGTGCCGAAGGAATGGGCGACCAGGATTACCTTGGGTTTTCCCAAATGTTTGCAGAGATATTCGGCTAATTCGATTCCATCCTGCGACATGCGATCCAGCGTCATCGTAGGCGCAACCGAGGGGCCTGATTTGCTGAGCGTTTTCCCTGCACCGCGTTGGTCCCACTGCACCACCGTAAAATTCGCTTCCCATGGAGCGAACATTGCAAAGGACCAGGGACTGGTTACGTCGCCCGGTCCACCATGAAGGAACAAGAGGACCGGGTTGCGGCGATCCAGGCCGCGAATCGTAACCCACTGCTCGATGCCTCCGATGGAGACGTAGCTTGCCTCGTCAAGGCCTTTTGCGGGGTCGATGGCATAGTCCTTCGCGTTGCGCTCCCGGATGAACGAAAGTACCTGGTCGAGCTTCCGATAGGCGGCATCGTTGGAATCGGCGGATGGCGGACTTGCTGGTGCTGCGGAGGATTGCGGCGCTGGATTCTGTGCCGGTGCCGCTAACGAGAGGAAGGTAAAGAGGGAGACATAGACTGCGCGACAACGCAATATGCGAGCTCTCATAGCGGAGGTATACGGACTACGCACACCGCCGGTTCCAGTCGCCCCAAGCCGACTCCAGGTTAAGAAAATGTCTGTCATCAAACGCCTCCCCGAACTGTGTTAAAGTTCTCTTGCCATCGACAGAGGCCCCATGCCTCCCCCGAACTGACCTCCCCCCGAGGCAGACTGGATGCACGTTGTCCGAACAAACGGAGGTAGGCAAAGTGTTCTCTCATAGACCCTTCAACCCGTCCAGGGTTCGTCGCCATGCCGCAAATCTTCTTCTTTTCACACTAAGCTTCGCAGGTTGCAGTAGCTTGCTGGCCGCGACCCCTTCGGGTGGCGACGAGGCCCTCAAGCAGGCACTCCACGACGATCTGGAACACTACTTATGTACTCGCTCCTCGATCGAACACATCTCGACTCTGTCGATGACCATCAGCTTCCGCGGCGTTCCTGAAGACATCAAAATGGCCGTTGGAACGACGCAGTACGGTGGCGGAGAAAAGGTAACCCCCTCGAATGTCTTTCAAATCGGAAGTAATACCAAGGCATATACCTCGGCAATCATCCTGAAACTGGAAGCCGACGGAGTACTCTCGATCGAAGACACTTTGGGAAAATGGTTGCCTCAATACCCGGCATGGAGCAAGGCCACGATTCGTGAGCTGCTTAATATGACTAGCGGCATCCCAACCTATGACGCGACTCCTGCGTGGGAAGCAAGTGTTACGAACGATCCCTACGCCAAATCTACACCCGAAGAGCTGGTTGCTTTTGTCTATCCGACCCTCCACCAGCCAGGCAAGTGGGAGTACTCCAATACCGGATACATTCTCGCGCAAATGGTCATCGACAAAGCGAGCTGGTGGCACAGTTATCAGGCAGAGCTTGACCGGCTGTTCGCAATGAATAACCTGCGTAACACCTTCTACGAGCCGAACTTTTATCCCACCGCCGTAACCAGGCGCCTGGTGTCAGGCTACTACGTCAACACCGACGATCCGGGATTGGCAAAGCTGTTGGGCAGAGACACCAAGAACTTCAGTCTTGGATGGACGCAGGCTGCAGGGGGAATCATCGCCACGCCCACGGACATGACGACGTGGGTGCGGAATCTCTTCGAAGGCGATGTGTTGCCGCCACAGCAAAAGAACGAACTTCAAAGCCTGGTCGCGATTCCAGGCGGCGAACCTATTACGGAGACATCAGCCGAGCATCCACAAGGATTTGGGCTCGGCATCTTTCAGATAACCGCGCCGCCACAGGGGCTCTTCTGGGGCTACCAGGGGTCGACTCTGGGTTATCGTGCCGCGTACACATATCTTCCTGATTCTGGCCTGATCATCACCGTCTTTACCAATAGCCAGGCCCCGGCAGCTGAGAGCACGGTCAATACCGTCTTGTTTGCCCAGTTGTACGAAACGCTCAAGTGCTTCGGCAAAATCTGATGGGGAACGGCTCCCGACAAGAGTGCGGGGGCCGGCTAACCAAGCTTTTAACGATCCTTTTACCAGAGGCGGAGCACCGGACGTATGTGCGAGCACACTGAATTCAAACCCAACCGGGCGGCCACAATTCGGTCCCAGGCCTTCAAATGCCTACCCTTCGCTGCTCTACTCCTTGGCCTTTGCGCGACCGGCTTCAACGGTAACGCTGGTTGTGAGCTTCCCAAAGCGATCAGCGCCATCATGGAAAAACCCAGATATTCCGAGGCAACCTGGGCCCTGCGCGTGATTGACGTCAAGTCGGGGAATGTTATCTACGACCTCAACTCGCAGGAACAACTGTTGACCGGCTCCGTGCGGAAGCTTTACTCGGTCGGCGTTACGCTGAATCAACTGGGCGCGGACTACCGATTCAAAACACCTGTATTCCGGAATGGGGAAGTCGATGCTTCCGGAAATTTGACAGGTGACTTGATTCTGGTGGCAACAGGAGACCTGACTATGGGCGGCCGGGACAACGGCAACGATACCTTGGCCATCACCGACTTCGACCATAATGATGCGGACAATCTGGGCAGCGCCATCCTCACTACTCCCAATCCGCTTGCGGGGCTCAACAAATTGGCCAAGCAGGTTGCCGCCTCCGGCATCACCAAAGTGTCCGGCAATGTCATCATCGACGATCGTCTGTTCAAAGAGTTCCGGGTACCCAACCAGAAGCTTTTGATCACCCCCATCGTCATCAATGACAATCGCATCGATGTAACCATTCTGCCGACGCAGCCTGGCCAACGAGCTCATATTGAATGGAGGCCCCACACCGCGGCTTTCAAGGTTACCAGCGACGTGGTTACGGTTGCCAAAGGAGAAGAAACCGCCGTTACGCTGACGCATACGAGCCCGTATGAGGGGATCGTGACTGGGCAGATTGCGGAGGGTTATGTTCCGCCTCTGCCCGGCGTGAAGACCCTGGTGCGAACATTCAGAGTTGAAGATCCTCTGGCCCCCCAGGAGCCCGCCGCGTTCGCCCGCACTACTTTCATCGAGGCCTTACGCAGGGCTGGGGTCACGGTGAACGCCCCGCTTGTGGCGCCGAATCCCTCCGACAAGCTTCCACCGCCGGATTGGTACCGTAACGAAACCAACGTTGCCGAGTTGGTCTCGGCGCCCTATGCACAGTATTCGAAACTCATCCTGAAGGTCAGTCTCAATCTCGGTGCCAATCTGAGCCTGATGCTGTTTGGACTCGACCATGGCGTGAACACCATGCTCGATGCACTCTCCGTCGAGCGAGCCACACTCATGGATGAATACGGATTACCCGGTAACGGGTTCGAATTTCCCACTAACGGAAGCGGCAGCCCGGATAGCCTTGCCTCGGCGGCAACGACTGTGAAGTTGTTGAGAGCCATGAAGGGTCGCCGCGGCACTTTTCCTTCCTACTTCAATTCGCTTCCGATCTTGGGAGTAGACGGCTCTCTGGCGGAAATAGGAATCGATAGCCCGGCGCGAGGCAAAGTTTTTGCCAAGACCGGGACCTTCCTCGATGACAAAGGAAATATCGGGGCACAGGTACTGGCGGGTTTCATTGACGCTCGCAGCGGCCGCCACCTGGCGTATGCGCTGTATGTAAACCACGCCGGGGAAATTACCAACATCGGCGATGTGATCGATGTAGTTCAGGACGAAGGCGCGATCTCGACCATCATTCAACAATTAAATTGAGATGGGCGGGATCTCTTGAAAGCGGCTTTTCGCACGATTGAGAAGGTCAGAAGCTGCGCAAAAGAAAATCTCGTGCGCTCGCGAGGACCTTCTCTCGCATCGCGGGCTCTGGCAGCATACGAGCAATTTCAGTTGCCCCGATCATGGTTGAAAAGATCGAAAAGAAAGCACGCTCTTTGTCGGCAGTTCGCTGGCCGGGCATAAAGGGAACCATTCGATCCTTGTAGTTCACGAGCTCGGCAAGGATCTGTCCCCTCATTCTCTTGTCGACCCGCGCCAGTTCGGGGGCAAGGGTCGCCAACGGGCAGCCGCGCTCGGCGTGATCGCAGTATTCCAGGCTTAGATAGGCCTTCACAATTGCCTTCCACGCTGCCTCGGAGTGCGCCTGTTTGGCCGCACGAACCAGATTGTCGGCGATCTCCCGGAAGGCCTCGCGCAGTGACTCGAGGAGCAGCTCGTCCTTGTTCCCGAAGTGTTTGTAAAAGCCTCCGTGCGTCAGACCAGTGTCGCGCATAACCGCTGCAACCGCTGCGCCGTTTAAACCCTCGGTGCGTACCCGTCGTGAAGCGTCTTTGACAATCTTCTGACGGACTTCGGCTTTGTGTTCGGGTCGGTAACGCATGGCTCATTATAGGATGCTCGGGATCATCCCACGGGTGCAGCCGGATGCGGCACTTGAAGAAAATCGAATCCATGGGATGATGTACATCATCCTATGGCAAGAAAGGAGAACTCCAATGTCTTACCCGATTCTGATCACAGGCGCAGCCGGCGGTTCGCAGGGATCAACCGGACGCCTCGTCGCGGGTCTCCTGCTCAAGCAGGGTATTACCGTTCGCGCTTTCGTCCATAAACTCGACGCCCGGTCCGATGAACTCCGCCAGCAAGGTGCGGAAATCATCGAGGGCGATCTCCTCAACCCAGCCTCAGTCCAGGCGGCCATGAAAGAAGTGAAGCGGGCTTACTTTACCTATCCGGTGGCGGATGGGCTGCTCGAGGCAGTGACCATCTTTGCTGCAGCGGCTCGTGATGCGGGACTGGACCTGGTGGTGAATAATTCGCAGTTTCAGGGTACGCCTGGTGATCCCGCGTTTCGCGATCTCCAAAGCGCTCCATCATTTCGAAATCTGCAGCATCGGCTGGCGGATCGTGTCTTCGACTGGGCGCAGGTTGGGGCCGTTCATCTTCAGGCGCCGCCCTATTACGAAAACGTACGCGCTCTGGTCAGCCGGAGCGTAGCCGAGCAAAATGCCGTTTTCCTGCCGTGGGGTGATGGCGAGGCCGTCATTCCACTCGCTGGTGCAGAAGACGTATCCCGAGTAGCTGCAACTCTTCTCGCTGGCTCCGGCCTGCCCTCCGAGAATGTATACCCCCTGGTGAGCGAAACGCCAACCGTGCGGGAAATCGTTGAAACTCTGGGGAGGGCAATCGGGCGGGAGATTCAATATGTGCCAATTACTGACGAACAGTGGGCTGATGCAGTAAAGGAGCGAATCAATCCTCACGCGCTCGATCATCTGACCCATCTTTGGCAGTACT
>DASRRN010000609.1:0-13136 GCA_035695685.1 Acidobacteriaceae bacterium
CTGCCCCGGCTTGCCGTGGGACCGAAGCGACCTGTCCCGGCGTGCCGTGGAAGCGAAGTGGAGGGACCTGCTGTCCAACTCTACCGGCATCAACCGCAAATGGAAGCGCCCTCCTCCCCTTTGTCATCCCGAGAGTCTGTAACTTTTTAGAACTTTCGTGCTCCTGCATATCCAACCAGCTGTATTGCAAGCTCCCCAACAAAGTCGTCATCCTGAGCGAAGCCGAGGGATCTGCAGTTCCCTCGATCAGCAACCAATGACAATGGAAGCGCCAACCCACCCTTTGTCATCCTGAGAGCCTGTGACTTTTTAGATCTTTCGTGCTCCTGCATATCCAACCAGCTGTATTGCAAGCTCCCCAACAAAGTCGTCATCCTGAGCGAAGCGATTCGCATATCTGTCGCATAACAAAGGGGTTTATGGCGCGGAGTCGAAGGACCCCGGCAACGCTTCCTGGCGGATGCTCTTGGGAGCTTTCCGGCCGCAAACTACAACGGAAGTTAAAAAGGTCACAAACTCTGAGCGAAGCGCCGCGCAGATCTATCGCATAATGGACGGCTTATGGCGCGCAGTCGAAGGACCCCGGCGATGCTTGTTGGCAGATGCTCTTCCGAGCTTTCCAGCCACAAACTACAGGCCAAATTAAAAAAGTCAGAGATCCTGAGCGAAGCGCCGCGCAGATCTATCGCATAATGGACGGCTTATGGCGCGCAGTCGAAGGACCCCGGCGACGCTTGTTGGCAGGTGCTCTTCGGAGCTTTCCGGCCACAGACTACAAGGGAAATTAAAAAAGTCACAGCCTCCGAGCGCAGCCGACCTGTCCCGGCTGCCGTGGAGAGATCTGCAGTTCTTATTTATCCTGGAACCAACGTGCAGGAACCCACTGCCCCTCGACCCTAATTCTTCTCAGTCCTGAGCCAAAACCTGCGCAACGGTCCCGCTTCACCGCCCACTGGGTCTGACAACGGGAAGGGAAGTTGCCTCATGCGCGCCAGCACAGCCGGCGAAGGCTCGGTGCGGCAAATATCCCAATTTTGATCCGGCGGATACGCGCCCACGACCAGAAAATCGGAGCTCGCCTCCAGGCGGCAGTGGCCCGTACCCGTCGGCAGTACCGCGACGTCTCCCGCGTGCACCTCCACTTCACGGCCGTTTTCTCCTCCGAGCATCAGCCGCGCACGACCGCCCGCGAAGCCAAGAACTTCGTGAGCGGTCGAATGATAGTGATGGAAATCGAACACGCCGTTGCGCCACTGCGGCGGCCACCCATTGTGACGGAATTGCGCCTCCATGCGCGAAGCCAGCTGTTCGGGTAACCCTTCAGCCACACCCCGATAAATCAAAACCGGCAGATCGGGATTGTTGGGCATCCACCCGTTAGGTCCCAGCTGCAGAATCTCCGGTTGGGCCACCTTCTTGTCTTGGTCAGTCATAGCTGCGAATAACGATCCGGCGGACGTTAGGCTAAGGGCGCTCACAATCGCGCTGAACCGTCGGCGATCAATGGTGCTCATAAAACTGGGATGCTCGCGTTTGAGGAATGGACACCTAAGGTCGAGTCAACTCTTCAATAAGCTCTCGATGGGCCGGGTAAGCACGGACCAGTTCGGACCCCTCGGCTAATTCGAAATCTGCAAAGTCGAACCCCGGCGCCACCGTGCAACCCACCACCGCAAAACCGGCAGCGTCCTTCAGCCGGGAAGCAAACCAGCAACCTGCTTTCACTGTCGCCTGAAACACTTCGCCGGCTTCGAAAGCATCACCTAAATGCAACTCAGAATAATTCCCTTCAGGATCGATCACATAAACGATCAACGCACTTCCGGCATAAAAGTGCCACAGCTCGTCCGAAGCAATGCGATGGAAAGCGGAAAAATCTTTTCCCGCCAGTAGAAAGTAAATTGCCGTAGACGCGAAGCGGTCTCCGTGAAAGGCCGATGGTAAGGCATTCTGAACAATCTTCAGGTCCGATTGATAGGTAACGCGGTAGTAGCCACCCTCCGGGTGAGGGCTCAGTCCCAGGTGATCGATCCAGTACTGCGCATTCTTGTCCATGATACGACCTGGTGGCCACGAACCTAGTGGCCGGCAATAGCCGCTTCTGCTTGTTGCCGCAACGCGTGGACGATAACCCGCAACATCTCGTCTTCCGGAGCCCGTTTGCCGGTCCAGATTTCGAACTGGCGTGCGCCCTGTTGCACGAACATCTCGACTCCGGTCACGACGGGTATTCCTTTTTCGCGAGCCATGCGCAGCAACGGTGTATCCACGGGGTTGTAGACCAGATCAAAGACCAGGCGCGCGTTTATCTCTTTCGCTTCCAGGATGTGATGCGGCTTCACTCCATGCATGCCGACAGCGGTCGCGTTCACGATCACATCGAAATTGGTCTTCGCTACCTGCTCTCTGCGGATCGCCTTTGCCTTAGCCTCGCGCGCCAGCTTCTGCGCTGTCTGCGGAGTACGGTTCAGAATGAGCACTTCGGCTCCCTTGTCGACCAGGCCAAAAACTGCTGCCCTGGCCGCACCGCCGGCCCCTAATACCAGGATCTTGGCGCCGGCCAGCGTAAGCCGCTTCTCCAGAGGCCGCACAATGCCTCCTACATCTGTATTGAAACCGTAGAGCTTTCCATCGTGGGTCCGAACAATGGTGTTACAGGCACCGACCTTGGCTGAGATCGGGTCCATGTTCTCCAGGTGCTTCAGCACTTCCTGCTTGAGCGGCATGGTTACACTTAAGCCAGAGAGCGGCACCTCGCGGACCACAGTCAGCAAGTCAGTGAGTTTGCTGGTTTGCAATGCCAGGTAAACCGCGTTTACGGTTTCGCGGTGGAAGGCCGTGTTCATCATCAGGGGAGAGAGAGAATGCTTGATCGGGTTGCCCACCACACCGTAGACCCGCGTGGCTGTGTCGATCTGGGCAATGCGATAAATGTCGGTAAGGGTGCGTGCCTCAATTTGCCCCGGAGCCGTCTCTTCGCCCTGGCTGGCGGCCGCAAACGTGAATACGCTGCCCGCGCGAATGGCCAGCACCCGGCTGATGATCCCCTGGTCCCCCATGCACAGGCCGACCATATTGGCCATGTCGCCGCTGCGCTCGAGAAAGTGCATCATGACTACGTTGTCAGCAAGTGACCTGGCGGTACATACGATCTTGATGAACTCCGGTTCGTAGGGCCGGATGCGCTCGAAAATGCCATCCAGATCCTTAGTCGTCTGGAAATCGTGCCAGGAGACGATGAGGGCCGCGCCGCGGGTGCGCAGCTTTTCCAGTTCCGATCCATTTATGGCCTCTGCCGTCTGCAACTCCAGATCCACCAGGTGAAACCCCGAGGCAGTGGCTTTCTGCAGCACTTCCAATTCGGCAGCGATCGCACCGTTAAACTTTCCCCCGTTGGCGGCGCGGCGGCAGGTGGCGATGGCCGTCACCACACTATTCTCGGCCAGGAATTGCTTTAGCTTGGGTAGCGCGGTGAGAGGCTTCTCCAGATAGTCGAGACGAAATTCCAAAAAAGGGCTGTCGCGCATAGCCTCGGTGGCGCGATCGACCATTTCGCCGCCTGAGGATCCAATGATCGCTACGCAAACTTTGCCCATACGCGAGCGTAAGTATTGCTGCGACTGAGATGAGGCAGAATTCATGATGACAATCTGGACATCTTAACGCATTTCCACTTCTACGCCGCCCAGGTTGGGTTTAGCGCTGTGCGTCTTTTCTTGACGAAAAGTCGCGTTAGCAGGCGTTCCTCTTTATACAGGAGAAGTGGATATGCTGTACCGGCCACACCCTCACTATGCAAGAACCGTATTGTACTGCCCTGGAATCCCCTTCTAACGGTGGGGTACCCTTGAAGTGGAGTAAGGAGCAGATCCCCATTGAACGATTTATCGGTGGTAGACATGAAAGGATTGCATCCCTGGGACGAGCGCGGCGATATCGACGCCGCCGGACTGGAAAGCTGGGTCCAGGGGCGGCTGGCGCAACAGCGCCGGCAGATTGACGCCCTCCTGGCCGTTCAAGGTCAAAAGACGCTCGAGAATACTCTTCGTCCCTATGACGATGCCGTGGCTACTCTCAGCGCGACCGGTTCCCTGGCGTCGCTGCTGGATAGCGTGTATCCAGACAAATCAGTCCGAGACAAAGCGCGCGAGTTGACCCAAACAGTCGCCGAGGTGGCAACTGCCCTGTCGCTCAATCAGGAGGTCTACCGGGCGCTCGCAGCCATCGACATGAGCCCAGCCGACCCCGCGACCGCGCACTACGTGAGTCAAACTCTCCTGAATTACCGGCTGGCCGGAGTAGACAAAGATGATGCTACGCGCGCTCACCTGCGCGAGCTCTCCGATAAGGCTACCGAGCTGTCACTCACCTTTGCCAAGCATGTTCAGGAGAATGTAAACCGGGTGGAAGTCCGGGATACCGCCGAACTGGACGGACTGCCCGAAGATTACATCCGCAATCATCCGCCAGATGCCCAGGGCGTCATCACTCTCACCACCGACTACCCCGATATGCAGCCGGTGATGACATTTGCCACCAACGCAGACTTGCGCCTCCGTATGTTCCGTGCCTACAACACCCGCGCGTACCCGGCCAACCGTCAACTATTGCTGGACCTGCTGGCATTGCGGCAGCAGATGGCCTCTATCCTCGGCTTTGCCTCCTGGGCCGACCTGGCCACTGCCAATCAGATGATGGGGTCAGCGGCCAATATGAAGAAGTTCATCGGCGGGCTGGAGCAGGCTTCCCGTGCTGGCGCTGCGCGGGAATACGAGATGGTGCTGGCTTTTGCCCGCAAACAGCAGCCAGGACTGACGGCGCTCAGAAGCAGTGACCGTGGCTATTGGTATGAACAATACCGCCGCCAGGCCTTTGACTTCGATTCGCAATCCGTCCGTCCTTACTTTCCTTACGCGGCCGTGGAGCAGGGCATTCTAGAAACCGCGGCGCGGCTATTCCACGTCAGCTTCCAGCGCAACCGGGAGACCAGCGTCTGGCACCCCCAGGTGAGCGCCTGGGACGTCTATGACCGGGGCCGGCTGTGTGGCCGTTTTTACCTCGACATGCATCCTCGCGAAGGCAAAGACAAGTGGTTCAGCGCAGCTCCGCTGATTCCAGGGATCGAGGGCCGTCAACTGCCCGAGGTCGCTCTGGTCTGCAATTTCCCCGGCGGCAAAACGGACGATCGCACCCACGACCCCGGGTTGATGCAATATAACGACGTCGTCACCTTCTTCCACGAGTTCGGGCACCTGATGCATGCGATTCTCGGCGGCCACCAGGCATGGGCGGGCGTCAGCGGCATCGCTACCGAAGGGGACTTCGTCGAAGTGCCGTCCCAGATGTTGGAAGAGTTCTTTCACGATGCCCGGCTATTGGCGTCGTTCGCCCATCATTACCAGACCGGCGAATCCATCCCGCCGGCACTGGTCGAACGGATGAATCGGGCGAGTGCTTTCGGAAGAGCCGATGGAGTGCGCACTCAGCTCTTCTACACCAGCTATGCTCTCGACGTGCACAACCTGCCTCCCCATAAGCTCGATCCCGATGCGCTGCTCGAGCAGGGCTACAAGCGCATGTTGCCCTACGAGTGGGTCGATGGTAACCGCATGTATTCGAGCTTTACCCACCTGATTGGCTATTCCTCGAATTACTACACCTATATGTTCGACAAGGTGATCGCGCTCGATTTCTTCGGGCAGTTCGATCGCTCTAATTTGCTTGAGGGACCGACCGCGATGCGCTATCGGGCAGCTATTCTCGAGCCCGGTGGGTCCAAGCCCGGAACGCAGTTAATCGAGGACTTTCTCGGCCGCGAACAAAGAATGGATGCCTTTGCCGAGTGGGTCGGCGAGGAGTTCGCCGGCTCCGCGGCGGGGGAGGGAAGCGATGCCATCGGCCATTCTGCGTAAGGCGTGGCAAGGCAAGTGGGCCGTGGTCACCGGCGCCAGCGCAGGCATTGGGGAAGCGATTGCGGTGGAGCTGGCGGCGGCGGGCGTCAACCTGGTGCTCACCGCCCGCCGCCGCGAGCGGCTCGATCTGCTGGCTGAACGGCTGAGGGCCTTGCATTCCATTCAAGCGCAGGTGCTCGTTGCCGACCTAACCCTCCCCCAGGCGCCGCAACAGATCTTTGATGCAACCGAGGGTTCCGGTTTGCAGGTGGATGTATTAATCAACAACGCCGGCTTCGGAGAGTACGGCGAGTTCCTCCGCTCCAACTTGGAGATGCAGGTAAACATGGTGCAGGTGAACTGTTCCGCCGTGGTTCATCTCAGCCGGTTATTTCTTCCCGCAATGGCTGCCCGGCGTCAAGGTGCGGTCATGATCGTGGCGTCGACCGCCTCCTATCAGCCTGTTCCCTATCTGGCGACGTACGGAGCGACGAAGGCCTTCGACCGCATGCTGGCTGAAGCGCTGGCCGAAGAAATGAAACGTCACCGAGTCCGCGTGAGTGCCCTGTGTCCCGGACCCACCGAATCCGAGTTCAATCAAGTAGCCGGGTCGCGCTCGGGTGACAGTCGGAAAGCACAATCCGCGGTGCAAGTTGCCCAGCGTGGGCTGGAAGGGCTCGCAGTCGGTAAACATTGGGTCCTTCCGTATCTCGCTGGCAGCGTCCAGGTTTTCGCCCAGCGGTTCGTCCCGCGAAGGATGGTCACCGGGGCCATCGAGCGGATGTTCCGGCCGCCGGGGCTGCAATGAAATATTTTTTAGAGCGGACAACTTTGCCGCAGAAAATGCATTCTCAGTAGATAACAACAGAGGCTACTTCAATCTCTTCCTCTCCAGGCACTTGTTTACCCCAACGAAGCCCCGCCTCGGCGGGCTCTCCTCAGAAAAATCCCTGACTGTCCTCCCCAATTTGGCCTCTTGAGCGGGCCCGCCGGAAGGCGGGCCTAATGCTTTCTGGAGTCCATCCGCCACATTTCCGTTGCTACGGACAGACTTTCGTAAGATAGGCGGAATGGCAATTTCGCAAGCCACGCAACTGGAGGTCGTCCGCGTCCCCGGCTGGTCACGACGCAGTAAGCTGGAGCTCGCCTGGCTCATCCATGGATTCAGTACTCGCCTCGGCGGAAGAACAACTGTCTACCGGCCCGGGGCCTTCGACCTTAATCTGGGTTTTACCGACTCCGACGACCGGGATGCCATAGCTGCGAATCGCGGACTATTTGTCAGGGCGGCCACCGAAGGTAAGGAGATCCTGGGCTTGGTCACGTTACGGCAGATTCATTCGTCGCTGATCCGCAGGGTGTCGGCGAAGGACGTCCTGGGGAACGGGATGCCGGCAGTCCTTAAGGGCGATGGCATGATGACCGACGAGCCTGGAGTGCTGCTGGGCATCCAAACGGCGGACTGCATACCGATTCTTGTGGCGGACCGCAAGAACCGGGCGGTCGCTGCCTTTCATGCTGGATGGCGCGGCACTTTGGCGCGCATCGTAGAAAACGGAGTCGGGCGCATGCGCTTGGAGTTTGGCTCCAAACCAGAAGATTTGATTGCCTCCATCGGGCCGGGAATCGGGCAATGCTGCTACGCCGTTGGAGAAGAAGTGCGGGCGCAATTCGAGTCGCAATTCATCTACGCCGCGGAACTCTTCCGCGAGGTGTACGATTCAGACCCAGTCAGGGAGAAGTATCCCATGCTATTTCTCACCGCTCGCGCTCCTGGCCATAGCGCCATCGGTCCTGGTATGCACCTCGATCTGGCCGAGGCAAACCGGCGGCAGTTGCTCGCGGCTGGGCTCAAAAAAGGCGCAATTGCTCTTACCGGACAATGCACCGGATGCCACACAGATCGTTTTTTCTCCCACCGTATCGAACGGGGGTTTACCGGACGGATGATGAGCGTAATTGGCATCGCCCGGGCTGATTCCTAGGCAGCCGAGTGTCCTTCCCCGCTCCCTGTGCCAGGCTTGGTTTCATCCGGTTCCGGCGCCCTGTCCTTGGGGTTAACCAAGTCGCGTAATTCCTTACTCGGCTTAAAGTAGGGCACACGCTTGGCGGGCACGTCGACTTTGGCCCCGGTCTTAGGGTTCCTTCCGGTTCGCGGCTTACGTTGGCGAATGCGAAAGCTGCCGAAACCGCGGATTTCGATCTTGTCACCGGATCGTAATGCGTGAATCACAGAATCGAAAATTGTATCCACGATCATTTCCCCATCCCGGCGCGTCAGGTCGCCCAGCTGGGTTACTTCCTCAACGAGGTCTGCTTTGGTCATGGTCCGGCCTTCTCCAAAGTATAAAGGTAACCCGTGTCAGCTATAGTAGATGCAGCAATTTGATGGTACATCGGAAACAATCAGAGCTGCGCTTTTCCCTGTGGATCCGGCAACTCGGTAACCAACACCCGTCATTTGGCGTCAAATAAAAGGATGGTTACCGGTATTCGGTAGACCGCGACGTAAATCGAACGTGAGCTACAGATGCGCCAGACTGCAGCAGAGTAGCGTAGAATTTACCCCGTATCAATCAAATGAGTGTGCAAAACGACTTCAGGACCGGATTTGGAGCGACCTTTAATCAGTATCGTGATTCCCGCTTACAACGAGAGCGCCCGCATAGGGAAAGCTTTAGGTGAAGTTCTGCGCTGCGTTCGGGAGCGAAACTGGCACGCTGAGGTTCTGGTAGTCAACGACGGGTCGACGGACCGCACGGGGGCTATTGTCCAGGAATTTGCCCAGCTTCATCCCGAAGTACGCCTGCTCAACAACGCCGAAAACCGGGGCAAGGGGTTCAGCGTCCGCCACGGGGTGCTGCATGCCGTGGGAGAGATCGTGATGTTCACCGATGCCGATCTTTCCGCCCCTATGGAAGAAGCCGAGCTTTTGTTTGACGCTTTGCGTGAGGGTGCCGACATTGCTATCGGCTCCCGTTGGCTGCAGCGCCAACGCCAGACGCACAAGCAACCTCTTTACCGCCAGTTTTTTGGGCGATGCTTCAATGCCATCACCCGCCTGGTAATGGGATTGCCCTTCGCCGACACGCAATGCGGATTTAAGGCTTTCCGCCGCCCTGTGGCGCAAACAATCTTCCAGCTGCAACGCATCGAGCGGTGGGGGTTTGATCCCGAACTGCTGTTTATTGCGCTGAAGCGCGGTTACAAAGTCCAGGAAGTGCCCGTAACCTGGGGACACGACGAGCGTTCGCGCCTTAGCTATCTCAAGGACGGGATCAAAATGCTGGAAGAAATTGCCTACATTCGTTGGGAAGCGTTCGCCGGTGCCTACGATCGGAATGTGGTCGAATTTACTCCGGAATGGCCGGTGGTCAAAGGCTAGATCACAAAGCGAGAGATTTGGGAAGAATCTCTGCCTTCCCTCCTTCAACTTTCCGTGACTTCATCGCAACTTTTACCTGCATTTCGCCAGTCTGTTCCATCACCATTGTTTCCGAGCATGTCCCGCAGAGCCAAAAGTGTTGCAAACGGCGGGCACGCCCGCCGGGTGCCGGTACGGGGACATGCGGATCCGGCAAGTCGAATACGAAAATTCGTCCTTCACGAAGGTAATGGAGAGGTTTGCCACACTTGGGATTAGCACATTGATTAACCATGGTTACCTGCAACTTCCAATTATGTATGAGCAAATAAACCAGCAAAGGGTTTTCTCTGACTTCTGGACGATGCCGCGGCGTGTGCGAGAATAATCAGTTCCCATGCCCATATTGCGCTCGTTGTTTATTGCGCTCTCCCGGAATTCGTCGTTACGTCGTTTCGCGGAAAATTCCACACTCGGTAGCCGCATGTCCTCCCGCTTTGTAGCCGGCACCAGCGTCGAGCAGGTGCTGGAGGCGGCTGCCTCTGTCAATCGCCAGGGAATCTCGACCTCGCTCGACAGTTTAGGAGAGAATGTTCATTCTCCCCAGGAGGCCCAGCAGGCAGCGGAGGTGTATCATCGCTTGCTCGATGCCATACAGCAGCGCCAGTTGGACGCCAATGTAAGCGTCAAACTCACCCAGATCGGTATGGATCTCGATCCGGAACTGGCCTTTGCGATAGCTGCAGGCCTGGTGGAACATGCGGTGACGTCCAACACCTTTGTCCGTATCGACATGGAGGGTTCGGATTACACCCAGGCCACCGTCGACATGGTATGCAAGTTGCATGCCCTGGACGCGAATCGAGGCCGCGTGGGTGTCGTCATCCAGGCTTACCTTTACCGGAGTAAATCGGACATCGACCGCCTGCTGGCGGAGGGAATTCGCATTCGTTTGTGCAAAGGTGCTTACCAGGAACCGGCTGGCCTGGCATTTCCCGACAAGGCCGACGTGGACAAGAATTTCGTGAGGCTGATGCAGATCCTGCTCCCCAGTGGCATCTATCACGGCATCGCCACCCACGATGAAAAGATGATCGATGCCACTTGCCGCTTTGCCAAAGAACGCGGCATCTCGCCCGACCAGTTCGAATTTCAGATGCTTTACGGTGTGCGGCGCGACCTGCAACGATCTCTGGTGGCCGCGGGCTATCGTTTGCGGGTTTACATTCCTTTTGGGACCGAATGGTATCCCTATCTCATGCGCCGGCTGGCGGAACGGCCCGCAAACCTGCTATTTATAGCCCGTAATTTCTTTCGCCAATGAAGGAGACGGATGTGAAAACCAAGAACGCCCTGAAACAGGCTGAACTCATTCTCAAACTGTATGAAATTCGCCGGGAGACAGCTTTGCGCGCGGCGCGCGACTATGTGGGCGGTGAGTTCATGCCCAAGTCAATGGACGAATTTGTGAGCCTGGTGAAGGATGGTGGTAAGCAAAGTGGGCACATTCTTCAGGTGTATGGATATTGGGACATGGTCGCCGCATTTGTCGTCCACGGCGCACTGGATGAAGCCCTGATCTTCGATACCTGCCAGGAGATGTACTTTCAATTCGAAAAGATTCAGCCCTATCTGGCGGGTTTCCGCGAGAAGATGAACCTGCCTGAGTTTCTCAGGAGCATTGAGAGCGTGGTTGCAGGTGCGCAGGAGAGACGCACACGCGCGGCCGTCAAGACCAAGAGTAAGCAGATGGTGAAGGTTCGTCCACAGGAGACGGAGCTCGAGGAAACCGCGCCCGCAGAAACAGCCAATGGGAGCCGGTGATCCGGCTATGACTCGTCTGCGGAAGGTCCGTAAATCGACGGGACCGCCACGTTGTTGAGCCGGAGATAGACCCCTAATTGACCGCGATGATGGATCGCGTGGTTGAGCACCAGGGACCTGATCATTTGATAGCGGGTTCCCTGGATCAGGATGGTTCCCTTGGAGACCAATTTCCAGGGGTCTGCAAGGCTCTTGTCCTCGAGCTTGTTAAGGGCGGTGCGAGCCTGTTGCACGTGCCCGTCAAAGCCCTGAAGAAGCTTCGCGGTCGACTCCATCACCTGCGGTGTGTCGCCCGAAGTCGCGACGTCCAGTTCCGGCAGATCGATAATCGGAACGACCCAGCAAGGAATTCTGGCAAGATGAGCGGCAAGTTTGCCAATGGTCATCGATTTTTCATGAGGTTTGTATTCGATCTTGGTTTCAGGAACCCGCTCCAGCGTCGAGCGGATCTTCTTCATCTCAAAGTCGAATTCAGGTACTAACAACTCGCGAATTTGCATGCTTTCCTCTTCGCCTAAAGTAAGGCCAAACCATACTAACCGAACCTCCACAGCACACGAGAAGGTCACGCTCGGCCCAGGACGTAGCGTCTGCGGTTGCGGAGGGACCTTTGGGTGCCCCACATCTCGCTCGTTTTCGCGAGATGTGTGAGAACCGGAAGAGAAACAGCAGGTCCCTCCACTTCGCTATGCTACGGGCGGGATGACAATTCTGTTGAACTGTTGAGATCTATTCCTCTAGCCCGTTTTTGGACATTTTTGTTGCAAAAAAATGTGTCATCCCGACCGGAGCGTAGCGAAGTGGAGGGACCTGCTGTTTCTCTTCCAGTTCTCACACACCCTCTAAAGCCTCTCAGGTACGTTCTTCTCTCATCAAGCGACGGGTTTCAAAGTCCGCGTGAGGACCGCATTTCCAAACTCAATCCTGCAGGGGCGCCTGAGGACGCCCGTCCTGGGTAGGATTGAAAAAAGGAATCAGTCCCGTAGGGACGACCGAAAGCTACTCAAGAACGCGGTGCCGCGGCCTCAGCTGTTGAAATACGAATTGTCTCAGTGACTGTTTTCAAGTGCCAGCACGGCGAAGCCGGTCGCGGCGTCGTTCATGAAATGTCCGACATCAGACTTGGGATCACGTTTCTTATTCAGCGACCACGCGGGCCATTTTCCCTCATCCTGGATCTGATTGTGCGCCAGCCAGGCCAGACCTCTCTTGGCTTGAGCCGCGCCCAGGCCGGATTGCTCCAGGGCCAGGACCGTAAGGCCTGTGGCCAGCCCGTCGCTCTTCGTTTCCTCGGGTGTATCGTCTCGTCTCTTCCAAGTGCCCAGATCGTTGACACTCCAGCCACCGTCCTGTTGCTGCTTGGAAGCCAGGGTTGCGACCAAGGCGGAGCGCTCCTTCTCATCTAACAGCCCAGGCAGCTTGGCGGAAGCCCACAACATGTAAACCTTGTTGAGCAACGGCTGCTCATCGTACTCCCGCCGCAAAAAGCCGCGCAGCAACCCCAGATTCTCCTGAATTTTGGGGTCGTGCTGATAATCGTCGGGCGCCCGCCCAACCGCGATCGCCGCCAGCACCGCGCCATTGTATTGCGACTCACTCGATTCCCAGGGAGCTAAGTGGAAGTTTTGCCAGCCCCACGCGCCGGCCTGCTCGCCGGACTTGATCTGCAAAGCCCACATGTTGTCAAAGGCGCGGCGGCTAATGTCGGTCAGGTGGTTCTTCTGTCGGTCGTACGTCGAGAGGATGAGAGCGTTCACCACCGATTCGGTAGCTCGCGAGTCCGTCGCCAGCGTGGGAGCAGCTTTGCTGCTGGGATAAAAGGGCTGGACCTCATTCCACATGGTGACCCGTCGCAGCACGTTATTGAGCATGATCTGCTCCTGCTGGGTGGGCGCCCCTTCGCCTAACGACCCGCGTAAGCTGGAACGGGAAAGCGCGTAGGGCACGACGGTGTGGCACGAAACGCAAATCGTCGCGTGATCGCGCTTCGCCGCATCCCAACTTTGCCACCATGTCTCGCGGCTATCGAGGTAGTGAGCGGCGGCGGCCTGGCTCCA
>DASRRN010000610.1:0-8797 GCA_035695685.1 Acidobacteriaceae bacterium
GTTCTGGTCATGTCCGGCATCAACCGCTTTGGCATTTGAGGTTTAAGTGGAATTCCCCGCTGTGCTGTGTGTGCTGGTCTTGTTGACCACTGGAATCTCAGGCGCCTCAACCATCGCTGCTCCAGATCAGACACCGACGCCGCAAACGCCGGGTGCGGCCCCCACGGCGGATCAACTTCCGGCTCCGCGCGACACTATTCACTTTGCGCCCTACGAACCGCTCAAGTCCATCGAGGGCATGAGCTCCAGTTACATCCCGTTAGACAGTTGGATCTACCCGGCGGTGATGCGTCTGTATGGGATGGGCTTCGTCGACACCGTTTTTGTCGGTCTACGCCCATGGACACGTCTGAGCTTGGCCCACATGCTGGACGCAAGTGCGGACAGGATCACTGGCAGTACCAACGATGAAGCGATCGATATCTATACCGCCCTGGAAAGGGATCTGCAGCCTGATATGCGAATCCCTCTGGACCAGAAGTTTGGCCGCGTGGGTCTCGATTCGGTATATGAGCGCGTGATGGGCATCGGCGGCCCGGCTTTGCGGGATAGTTTTCATCTGGGCCAGACCGACATCAATGATTTTGGCCGCCCCTACGCGAGCGGCTTCAACAACTACAGCGGGTTCAGCGCGCGGGCTCACTATGGCATGTTTTCTGCTTACTTTCGGGGAGAGTACCAACACGCGCCATCCTGGGAGGGCTATCCGCTGAACGTAGCCGAGACCCTGGCGACGATCGATGATTTCGCTACTTTTACTTCTGTGCCCCTACCTGGCAATACAACCATCCCACTGGGCCCGGTCTCCTCGGTGAACAACCTCACGGTCCTTGAAGGTTACGTTTCCGCCCACATCGTCGGCCACGAAGTCTCCTTCGGGAAGATGGATAATTGGTACGGTCCGGCCGCGGGCGGCGGCATGGCCTGGAGCAACAACGCGGAAAATGTCTGGAGCTTTCGCATCAACCGGGTCGAGCCGCTCTATATTCCATACATCTCCCGCATCGCCGGTCTTATTCGTTACGATTTTTTCGTGGGACCGCTCAAGGGTCACAACGACCCGGTCAGCCCCTGGGTCCATGCGGAAAAAATTTCTTTCAAGCCAACGCCTAACTTTGAGTTCGGTTTTCAACGCACGGTCATCTGGGGAGGGAAGGGCCACGAACCCATCACGTTCGGTACTTTCTGGCATAGCTTCTACAGCATCAGCGACACCAACGGTTCGGAGAAGTTCAGCCGCAATGATCCCGGCGCGCGCTTCAGCGCTGTCGACTTCTCGTGGCGCCTGCCCTACCTGCGAAAGTGGCTGACCTTTTACAGCGACTCAGAAGTGCACGATGATGTTTTCCCCATCACGGCGCCTCGGCATGCCGCGATTCGTCCCGGTCTTTACCTTTCCCATTTTCCTGGAGTGCCCAAGCTGGACCTGCGGGCTGAAGCTGTATCGACTGACCCCGACACGGGCCTCAGCAACGGTGGCCAGGACCAATACATTGAGGTGGTACAGAGGAACGGCTATACCAGCAATGGTCAGCTTATGGGGGACTGGATCGGGCGCGAGAACAAGGGTGGGCAGGCCTGGCTCACCTACCATCTCTCGCCACGCGAATGGCTGCAGGTTTCCTATCGCAGTGATAAGGCTGCCAAGGATTTTATTCCCGGTGGTACGACGCAGACCGACTTCAGCTTCGACGTGGTCAAGAGGCTTACTCCTGATGTTGAAGTGAAGGCCAACGTGCAGTACGAGCGGTGGTTGATTCCCTTCTACAAGGCTGGGCAACAATCCAATACGAGCACTACTTTTCAACTCACCTGGTATCCTCGCATCGATCGTCGGTTCTAGCGCTCGGAAATCGGATTTAGCCGCCGGGACTCTTTTCTTGAGTCGCCGGTTATCGTTTCGGAGTTTACTTTTGGTTGGAGACCTGGCTGTCAGGGCCCGCAATGCCGCCGAGCGAAGCGCGCAGTTCACAGTGGCGTGGTGATTCTGGGTGCTCTCCTCATTGACTGAGGCCCAAACCAACCCTCGGGGAGTTAGGGTTTGGTCTGGGCGGCATCTACGCCGAAGTCGTAGAGGTATTCGCTAAAGAAAGCTGCTGAATTTGGGAGGCTGACGATTGCGTATTCGCCAGGTTCGAGGGGAGAAACGGGACTTAGTTTTAACCATCCGCTGTCCAGCTTCTCGCGTGTAATGGAGACCTCATTCAACTTGCGCTTTGCGCCCGTACCAAAACCATTCGTGCTCTTGGACTCCTCTACCCGCTTGTCTTTGGAAGAATTGAGGCGAACGATTACCAGCTCGGAAGTGAGCGTGTCGTTCGCCGTTCCTGGCCGCAGATCGCCCTCTCCTTCAAACGTTTCCGCCTGACGCACATAGAACACCGGGTTCTGCATGGTTAACCTTGTCTCCGCATGTGCCGCGTGGAGCTCGATGGTCATGGATGGCCGGTAGAGAAAGGAGCCGCCCAATTGGCCGGCGAGGTTCTTGCCGAGGTGGCGATTGACTGTTACCGGACTTCGATAAAGCTGCACAGGAGACACGGTTCGACTTGAGTCCGTAGCCCAGACTGAGCCTTTGGACGGCAGCATGATGCCAGGCGCTACCTGTACCATGTCTGACGGAGACTGACCAATCATTTGTGTCGCAGTAACGATTGCACACAGTCCGCCAAAGAGGGCAAGCACAACTCGTGGAAACATTACGGGCGAACATAGCAGACCAAGCCTCAGAGCGGCAATACTTCGAGAGTTCAGTTGACGAGGGGATAGTCACCCGAACCGATTCCAAGCTCTAACGGAAGCGGAACCGACCGGCTCCGCACGGGTAGCCGTTCGGCTACTCTCGCGCCGTAAGCGGGCCAGCGGGTGGCGCGTATGTTGTTGCAAAACCTAGAGAGCTCGAACCGAGAACGCGGTATTCGGGTTTGGTCACCAGCATGCAATCTGTCATCGCGTCCAGGCAAGCTTCCAGTGAAGGTGCTGAGAGTTTGAGAGACAAATTCAGTCTGGGCTCCACTGCGAGGAACCCCAAGGAGGATGTCATGAAATGCAACTCGATCTCTAATTCATCGCTCTTAATTCTGTCGCTCCTGCTCACCGTCGCCGGAGCCCACGCCCAAACTGCAGCTCGAGCCTCGGTGCCTTTTCCCTTCCAGGTAACGGGACGCGAACTTCCAGCCGGAACCTACAGCGTCAAGAAAGAGGCCGGCCACGAGATCATTATGATCCAGAACCTCAAGACCGGTTCCTCCGCGATGGCGATGGCCGGAAGCGGATTGTCCGGCAAAACAACTAACAAGCTGGTCTTTTACCATGCTGGCGGCCAGTATTTTCTCTCTCAGATTTGGGGCGACGCGGGCACGGGTGGCGTGGCTATCCCGGCTTCCAAGCGGGAAAAAGAACTTCAGGTTGCCCGGGTGACGCCGAAGGCGACCAACAACGTAGAGGTCGCGCTCAAGTAAATCAGGCTTGCAAAAAAACAAGAAGTAGCCGGGACCTCGGTCCCGGCTGCTTTTGCAGCGAACACCAGGAAAAAATGGCACGGTTATTCCGGGACAGGCCGACCCTGACAACGGGTGACCAGACGGATGTGGTACCTCTCGAGCCTAACTACCTGCTTGGCACCACCGGCAAAATCAACGCGCTGGAATGCGCACCGCCTTGCAGAATCGTATTGGTCGCCTTCACGAATCGCGTATCTTGAGCACCGCTCTTACCAGTATTCAGATTGCGGTCGAAGCGCGGAAAATTGCTCGACGACACTTCGAGCCGGATCCGGTGACCCTTCAAAAAGACGTTGCTCGTGGACCAGAGGTCGATCTTGTATTCGTAGACTTTCCCAGGCTTGATGGGTTTCGGTTCTCCCGTGGTGGACGCGCGGAAGGTTGCGCGCAGTATTCCCTCGGTCAGATTTTGCGCAAACCCGTTGGGCCAGACGTCCACCAGCTTACCTGTGAAGTCGGTATCGACGGCAGAGGACTTCGCGTAGAGATCCAGAGTGACAGGACCCGTGACCTCTACATCCTGATCGAGGGGCGGCGTGGTATAGACAAGCACGTCGGAGCGGGCTTCCACGTCTTTCTGATCGCGTGGTCCTGGCGCCAGATGTTCGGAATCGCAGCACAGTGGACCACCCACGGTGGGAACAGGATTGGCCGCGTCGTAGACGAAAGTGTCTGTGCCATCCTTCCCTGGCGCAGCAGTTGAAAGCGAACCGTCGCCCGAAGCACTGTTGGCCTTCCCGCTGGACTGGAGATAGTAATGAGTCTCAGTGGCGCGCGCGAGCGGCCATGCGGGCTCATCGCGCCACTCGTTCTTGCCCATCACAAAAATTCTGACAGGATTGCCGCTCGCGAACTGGTTCTGCTTGCCCAGCAACAAATAATCAAACCAGTCGAGCGTAATGCCATCCTCGTCAAAGGCCGCGCCGGGGCCGAAATCGACATCGCCGACTTTGCGGCTCCAACCGGAGTGGCCGCCAATGGCGATGATCAGATGTTGCCCGTCGCGTGCTGCCTGGTTTCCGGCATGCGCCTTGAGCCCAAGGTAATTGCGCAGCGAGCCGCCCTGGAACAGGTCGTACCAGGCCGCAATCGTGAGCCCGGGAACCTGGATGTTTTGATAGTTTTCTTCGATCGACCACTGTTTCCAATAGCTGTCGTACGTGGGATGCGCGAGCCAGTCGAGAAAATAAGGCGCGAGTTCGTGCGTCAACTGCGATCCGCCGATAATTGGCTTGATGTTGAAGACCGGGAAGTCGCTCATGGGCAAGACGCGGTCGCCAACCAGCGCATTTGTGTCCTCACGGATCAGGCGATTCGCCGTGTCCTGCGCGAGGCCCGCGGTCCACGACTCGTCAAACCACTGTTCGAATGCGCCGCCCTGGTAGGTCCAGTTTTCATGGTAATTCGACGCTGTGACGACGGGGCAGATACCGGCCAGGTGCGGCGGATGGCTGATGGCGGCGAGCATCACCGTAGCGCCAACGTACGATCCTCCAAACAAGCCGACCTTGCCGTTCGCATGGGGGAGGGCCGCGGCCCACTCCACGGTGTCGTAGCCGTCGTCTATCTCGTGCTTGAAGGTGTACCACTCACCCGCGGATGTGTAGCGGCCGCGTACATCCTGGATCACGACCATGAATCCGCGAGCGACAGCCTTGCGCGCGAAGCCGGCGCTGCCGCCCTTGTCGTAGGGCGTGCGCTGGAGCAATAGGGGAAAACTGCCGTCACCCGCGGGTCGATAGACGTCGGCCTTGAGGGTGACGCCGTCGCGAGTCTTCATGGCGACGTTGTGCTCGATGACGATGTCGGCAGCGGGCTGTGCCAACGTAGGAGCAGGAAGAAATGCAACAGAGAACACGAAGATCCAAAGATTTTTTCCGGACATGAAATTCCCTGGCGGCAGAGGCCGAAGCAATTCTAACTAAATCAGGTGGTAACAACGGAGTGGAGATTGGTTCATCTGCGCTATTCTCGGTCCCGGGTCAGGGGTATCAAAGCTAAACCGTAACCCTTCAGGAAAGATGACGTACCTCAGGGGGCGAAACAGGGTGTGTGAGAACCGGGAGAGAAACAGCAAGGTCCCCTCCACTTCGCTACGCTGCCAATGAGCCGCATCTTCGGCTAGCCTGGGACTACAATTAGCCCAGCCCATCTGTTGGACCCGCCGCTCAGTGGAATCGTTCCGTGTCGCCTTATGGGAAAACTGTTACAGAAGACAGGTTGGTTACTCACCGCGATCCTCGTTGTGACGGGTGGTGTGCGCGGTCCAGCCGCGTGGGCCGCGACTCCCGAATTAACAAACTTCCATCACACTATGTGGACCTCAGAGAATGGTCTCGGAGCGGTCTTCGATATTCAGCAGGCGGCCGATGGATATCTATGGCTCACCACTTCGACCGGCGTCTTCCGCTTCGACGGAGTGCGCTTCCAATCTGTCGAAGAAGCCACCAACGGAGCCGTACCGAACAGCGAAATCCATGCCGTCTTCCTTTCCGCTTCCGGCGGGGTGTGGCTAAAGACGCGCGCGGCTGGCCTTCTGTTCTGGAAAGACGGGCGGTTGACCACGTTCACCGACCGGCGATGCACGCCGGTTCTGCAAATGGAAGGAATAGCCGAAGACCGGGATGGCTCGCTATGGCTCCAGGCGTCGGGCGGCTTATTCCATATGCGGGGTTCCACCTGTGAGCGGATTGGGCCGGAACAAGGTTATCCGGGTGGCTTTCCAGCGGCTATTCTTGTGGATCGTGAAGGAACGGTTTGGGTAAGAACGTTGTCCGGCGCTCTTCTGTTTCTACCTCCCGGTCGATCCAAGTTCCAGCGCATGGAGTATGACGCCGGCGCCACCTCTGCCGCTTTTGTCCTGGCTACGGCTACGCATAATACCTTTCTCCATGAGGCCCCGGATGGCGCCATTTGGCTTTCGGACGATCACGGACTCCGGCGCGTGACGAATCCCCGGGGTGCGCCTATGCTGCAGGTGCGTCAGTCCCGGGGAAAAGAAGAAAATATTCAATTCGGAGACTTTACTTTTGCGAGCGACGGTTCTATCTGGGCGGTGAGCGATAAGGGCTTGCGGCGTTTTGACCATGTCGACCAGTGGACCACGCCGCAGGCGACGGAAAGCGCTGCCGGCGAGAGCTTCACCACCCGCCAGGGACTCAGCTCTGATGCAGTATGGAAGGTGCTGATCGATCGCGAGGGAAGCATATGGGTCGGGACAAACTCCGGCCTCGACCGCCTTCACCGCACCGCGATCTCGACCCTGCCGCTTCCCCCAGCTCAGGAGCACGACTTCAGCATCTTAGCCGGAGATCACGGGTCTATCTGGACCGGGAACAGGAGCCTGCCTCTGACCCATGTTGCGGCCGACGGTCGCATCACCACCTTTCCCAAGACTCTCGGGACCATTTGTCTTCGACAAGACCGCGATGGAACTATCTGGTCGGCCGGTGGGGTGGACGCCCGCCTGTACCGTTCTTCAGGGGCAGGCTGGGAACCCATGCCCTATCCGGAGGAAGAATTGGGGCCGGTTATTTCTCTCGCTGTGGATCGCAATCACGAGCTATGGATCTCTACGGCTACCGGGGGAGCTTACCATTTCACCCAGGGCACGTGGAGCAGGCAGAACGAGATCCTGGGAAAAAAGCCGGGCATCCTCGGAGCAATGGCAGGAGATGAGGCGGGAAATGTCTGGTTTGGTTTCTCTAACAACCTGGTCGAATGGGATGGGAGCGGCTACCGGAGATTCTCGTTTCCCAACGGCGCTCGAGGAGTTTCGGAAACAACGATGTCGGCCAAAGGTGATCACGTCTGGCTGGGGGGCGCGGGCGGAGTAGAGCTGTTTGCCAAGGGAAATTTCTACTTGGTGCGTTGGAAAAACCAGGATCTCCCTGGAAGGGTTTCCGGCGTGGTCGAGACGGAGACGGGCGATCTTTGGATGAACGGCGCTTCCGGCGTCACCCATGTTTCTGCAGGCGAGTTGGGGCGGTGGCTGCACGACCCGACGTATGCGGTGTCCGCTGAACGCTTCGATGCGCTGGATGGACTTCCGGGGTTCTCAGCAGAGAGAATCCCCGAGCCCTCACTGGCTGAAGGGCGTGATGGCAGGTTGTGGTTCGCGACCACCCGGGGCATCGCATGGCTCGACCCGCCGGCGCTGCACACGAACCGCAACTACTTACCGCCCCCGGTGATGATCTCTTCCGTCATCGCCAACGGGAAAGCCTATCCCGGTTCGAGCGACCTGACGCTTCCGACGCAAACCGACCGGCTGGAAATTAACTACACCGCCCTCAGCCTCGCCATTCCCGAGCGGGTGATGTTTCGTTACAAGCTGGAGGGCGTGGATTCAGATTGGCAGGATGCCGGCACCCGGAGGCAGGCGTTCTACACCCAGCTGCCAGCGGGAAGCTATCGCTTTCGCGTGATCGCGTGCAACAACGATGGGGTATGGAATGAGACTGGGGCCACTCTTGGCGTGGTCATCAAACCTGCTTTCTATAAGACCTGGTGGTTCGTGGGGCTGGCGGTGCTTGCCGCTGCGGCCCTGCTGGGATGGGTGATTCGGCTCCGCATCGGCAGCATCGCGCGGCAGCTTCAGGAGCGGCTTGCGGAACGAGTGGATGAACGGGAGCGCATCGCCCGGGAGCTGCATGACACATTGCTCCAAAGCCTGTTCGGGCTTACGCTTCGTTTTCACACCGCTGCCAACCGGCTGCCGGCCGGCGACCCTGCGCGTGAGGCCCTCGACGACGCGTTGCAGCAATCGGACAAAGTGATGCAGGAGGGACGGGAACGGGTATTGAACCTCCGCGCGCGGCATACGGAGAGCGCCAGCCTGGCGGACGCACTGGCGGAGATTGGCAAGCAGCTTCGGGCCATTCACCCGGCAAACTTCCAGATTTCCGTGCAAGGCAGGCCACGGCGGCTGGACGCAATTGTGCAGGAGGAGATTCTGCTTATCGGGCGGGAGGCGCTGACTAATGCCTTCAGCCACTCGGGTGCGCAGAATATCCTGGCGGAGCTGTCATACGAAACCACGGCTTTGCATGTGCGGGTTAGCGACGACGGGCGGGGTATTGATGAGGGAGTGCTGAAGGAGGGCTACCGGAAAGGTCATTGGGGCCTGCCGGGTATGCGGGAGCGCGCCAACAAAATGCGTGGCGAGCTACGCGTGAGCTCCAGGAATGGCGGGACGCAGATCGATCTGCAGGTACCGGCGGGTGTCGTCTATCGCGCTGAGAAAACGAGAGGGCCCAGGCCGTGGAATCCATTTCGAAAGAAGGGGCAGCAGA
>DASRRN010000611.1:0-3432 GCA_035695685.1 Acidobacteriaceae bacterium
TCTCCCGCTCCAGTAAGCAGAATCACGCGCACATCGGCGTTCTGCCCAAGCTCGCGGAAGACCTGCTCCAGCTCCGTCATGCTAAGGCGGTTCAGTGCATTGAGCACCTTGGGCCGGTCGATAGTGACCACCGCAAGCGGCGGCCGCAGTTCATAGCGGATGTTTTCCAAAACCATGGTCTCTTCACTCCGGGGCAAAGCTGTGAGTCTAGAGCAATTTGCGATTCATGTCAGCGAGCAAGCGGAACCGGACGTGGCCATTCCATGAAAATTGGCCGCAGCCGTCGCCCCATCACACCCCAGTAATACCAAAATGCTCCTCCTAAGGCCCGGTGTTACAGTCAAAAGAGGATGATTAAGGGAATCACCATCGTGCGTCCGGCGGGCACGCCAGAGGCCTACACCAAGCTGGCTAGCTTCTTCTCCGCACTGGGATTTGAAGGTGGCCGGGGGTGGGAAGAAGAGCTCAGCCGGGGGGTTTCGTTCCTTGCTCCGCTGGGCAATCTCGAGTTTGCCGACGGTATCGCGCCCTCTTCCGCGGAAATCATGGTGGAAGTCACCGGACTGGAGGCCGTGCAGGCAGTGGCCCGCGATTGGATGGTCCGCAACTGGGGAGAGCAGGAAGCCGAACACCGGCTGAGCGCCGTGACCGAGACCGACTGGAAGACCCGCCTGTTTATCGTAGAGCCTGCCCCCGGCCACTCCATCGCCTTCTGGGAGTGGGACGACCCCCACAAGGGAAGACCCTTGGCCGTAGAGGGCGATCTGACCGCCCACGGCATGCGCTTTGCGGTGGTGGTCTCGCGATGGAACGCGGTCATTACCGACCGCCTGTTACAGGGAGCGCTGGACGGCCTCTACCGTAGCGGCGCTGCCCGGCGCGATGTCCAGGTGATCCGGGTGCCGGGAGCATGGGAGATTCCGCTGGCGGCGCGCAAGGCTGCAGCGGGTGGCCAGGTGGACGCGGTGATTACCCTGGGCGTCTTGCTGCGCGGGGAAACTGCGCATTATGAGGCCATTTACAACGAGGTATCGCGGGGCATCGGCCAATCGCAGCAGGAGACGGGCATTCCTCATGCCTTCGGAGTGTTGACCTGCGAGAACCTCGAGCAGGCGTTGAACCGGGCCGGGATCAAGGCCGGCAATAAGGGATTTGAAGCCGCGATCGCGGCCATTGAGATGGTCTCGCTGGACCGCAAGATGCAAACCCCATGAGCGCTACAGGTAAGCGGCGCAAGTCACGCGAGCTGGCGATGCAGATGTTGTTCCAGGCCGATGTGGGCAAGCACACTCCCGACCAGGTGCGCAAAACCTTCTGGGGATCGCGGGATGAGGTGGATGCCGAAACCCGCGGCTTCTCCGAAGATATCTTCCGCGTGGCCACTGCCCGCAACGAAGAGATTGACGAGCTGATCCAGGCTCATTCGGCGAACTGGCGGCTCAACCGGATGCCTGCCGTCGACCGCAATGTGCTGCGTACAGCCATTGCCGAGCTGCTGGGCTTCCCTGACACCCCGGTACCAGTCGTAATCAACGAGTCGCTCGAGATTGCCCGCCGTTACTCCGCCCCGGAGTCCCTGAACTTCCTCAACGGCGTACTGGATGCAATCGCAAAGCAGAGGAAATCGTCAGCCGTATCATCTCCGGCAACCAGAGAAGAAGACGAACTAGCCTAAACAGGCTGCGGAAAAATCCGAATTCTTTGAAGGGGACGGCCTTCAGGCCGTCCGTAAGTGATTGCAAATCTGTCCGGCTTTAGCCGCTGAGGGAACGGCTTTTGCTTCCTATTCGACCTTTTTCCGCAGCCTGCAAATCCCAAAACTCAGCGCCGTGAACCACTCGCCTCCGCTCCTACCGGGCTAATAACGCCTGCACCAGAAAGCGCTTTCCGTTGTGCCTCATCCATAAAGAAAACATAGAGACATAGCGGGCACTGCACGTGCAGGGCATCCACGGTGATGAATGACTCGACCGGCGATGCATACTGGCAATCTTTGCAAAGCACGGTAGAAGCTTCCGCTTCCTCGTTGCGGTCATGAGAGAGAGATTTCTGAGTTCGTGGCACAAAGGTTGTACGAACCAACTTGGACTTCTGGATTTCGATTTCTTCGACTTCTTGCTTCATTGCCGGTGGCCACCTTTTGTGGGAGGGAAAGCTGCAGCGATCAAGTTTAAGCTTGGCTCAGCCATCCCATGTAAGAAGCGAACCCGCAGTCAGGGTTTGCTTGCAGGATTGAGTCCGCAAGCGTGGAAGGGCCGTACCCCGGGGAGAGAGCAATGGGCCCATTTGAGCGGCGAGGACAAGCGTGATCGCCTTCCGTTCGTCTCGCCGGCTGGGAGCATCAGCCTTGGTGATTTGTTTGGCGTGTGCCGCCCAGGCCCAGACCCAGTCTGCTGTAGCCTCTGCCGCAACCTCCATGCCCGCTGGATCGACCCTGTCGCAACAGCAACTGGCGGCGGAGCAGGTCAGACAGCAAGAGAAGCAGCGAATCGCCGGAGTGGTGCCGAATTTCAACGTTTCTTACAACGAAGATGCGGTTCCGCTTTCGCCCAGGCAGAAGCTGCATGTTGCTTTCCGGACCGCCGTAGATCCCGTTTCCTTTGGTGTCGCCGGATTCGACGCTGCTCGGAGCCAGATACAAAACGACTTTCCAGGCTACGGGCAGGGTTTACAGGGATATGGAAAGCGGTGGGGAGCTGCATATGCCGACAACTTCGACGGCACCTTGCTGGGCAATGCCATCTTTCCTATCTTGACGAAAGAGGATCCACGATACTTCCGGCGAGGCACGGGAAGCGTTTCCTCCCGCCTTTTCTACTCTCTTTCGACCACCGTATGGTCCAAACGGGACAACGGCAAGTGGGGTCCGAACTACTCCAACGTCTTAGGAAACCTGGCTGCTGGGGGAATCTCCAACCTCTACTATCCGGCTTCTGATCGGGGTGCGGACCTGACCTTCGAGCGCGGGTTCACGGTCACTGCCTATGGTGCGCTTGGCGGCATCTTCAACGAATTCTGGCCGGACGTCGCGCGCAAGATCTTCAAAGCGCGCCTCGCCAAACTACAGCCCATAGCGCCTCCGCCGGCCACATCCGCCGCAACGGCAACGCAGGCCGCAACCCAGTAAACCCTCCGAACGAAGGGCACAACTTCAGCCCAGCCGGCGAGGGCTTTTAGAGCTTTCATGAGAACGCATTTTCAAATCTACAGAACGCGCGAGTTTTCCCGAGCCACGGCTCTAATGCTTTGTATCAGGGCACGACTTTAGTCGGGCCGTAGCGGCCCAACAAAAATCCGGGCTTTACAGGCTGCGGAAAAACCGAATTCTTTGAAGGGGACGGCCTTCAGGCCGTCCGTAAGTGATTGAAAATCTGTTCGGCTTTAGCCGCTGAGGGGACGGGTTTCGCCCCCTGTTCGACCTTTTTCCGCAGC
>DASRRN010000612.1:0-12072 GCA_035695685.1 Acidobacteriaceae bacterium
GAAAGCTCCCAAGAGCATCCGCCAGGAAGCATTGCCGGGGTTCCCTCGGCTACGCTCGGGACAGGCTCTTCGACTCCGCGCCATAAAGCCCTTTGTTATGCGACAGATCTGCGAAGCGCTTCGCTCAGGATGACGACTTTGTTGGGGAGCTTGCAATACAGCTAGTTGTATATGCGGCAAGCACGAAAAATCTAAAAGGTCACAGGCTTTCAGGATGACGGCTTTGTGGGAGTTTTGAAGAAAAACATTCCAAACAAGTTAGCGCTTATGGGTGGTACCCTCCTCTCGAGAAGAAGCGGGGAGATCTGGGCGCCCATCTTTGCAGCGCATGAGAAATCTTCAGGCACAAAAAATTATTTTCACCAGTTGTCGATTTCGCGATAACCGAACGTCGTACTGGCAGGAGGAAGAAGAGAATGCAATTTCTAGCCCTGATCTACGAAGACGAATCGCGTTTTGCCAACGGGTTCCCCGAATCCGAGTTTGCGGAATACGGTGCTTTCGGCAAGAAGAACGCGAATGTTATCAAAGGGTCAAACGCATTGCAGCCCACCGGAACTGCCAGAACGGTTCGGGTGCGCGACACCAAGACACTCACCACCGATGGTCCTTTCGCCGAGACGAAGGAGCAGCTTGGTGGCTACTATCTGATCGAAGCGCCGACCATCGACCAGGCAGCTTCAATCGCATCTGGCATCCCCGCTGCCCGTTACGGCAGCATTGAAGTTCGGCCCATCATGGTCTTCTCCTAGCTCTTGGATGACGCCGGATCCCCCTCCGGCGTCATCAGATTCAACTCTGGAACCGGTTCCAAGGAGGCACCGTGAATAATACTTCGTTCGCAATCGTTTCAGACACGGGGTTGACGACGACAGAAATCACCAGGGCATCGCGCCACCTCTCGGTCACCCGCGGTTTTTTGCTCGAGTCAGTAAGCGGCCTTTCCCCGGAGCAGTGGGACTTCAAACCGGACCATGACATTTGGTCGATCGCAGAAAACATGGAGCATGTCGTGCTCGTCGAAAGCGGCATCCACGCGATTATCGAGGGCATGAGCGACGCCCCCGAGGCAGCAGAGGGCAACCGAACAGAAATGGATGAATTTATCCTGAACGAAATCCCCAAGCGATCCAGAAAGGGCAAGTGCCCCCCGCACACCAGCCCCACGGGCCGCTGGACCGGACCCGAAGCCTTACAGCATTTCGTTCAATGCCGCGAACAAAGCCTCCGATTGTTGGTCACCCGGCGCCTTCGTCAGCATGCTGTGGACCACCCTCTTTTCGGTCCATGGGACGGCTACCAGTGGTTGTTGGCGGCGGCGTCTCATGGCGCCAGGCATACCGGGCAACTGTGCGAGGTGAAAGCCGATCGGAATTTTCCTCAAATCAAACACTGAGGCCGTCATGCGTTACATGATGTTGATTTACTCGCAGGAAAATGAGGCAGCGACGCCCGAAGACATGCACGCGGTCGCCAGGGCTCACAAGGCTGTCATGGACGAAGCGCTCGCTCGCGGCATCTTCCGTGCTGCCGACCCTCTCGAAGCCAGCTCGGCCGCCACTACGGTTCGGCTGCAGGATGGCACGGCGATAGTCACCGACGGTCCATTTGCCGAAACCAAGGAACAGTTAGCTGGATACTACATACTCGACTGTGAGGATCTCGACGAAGCGCTTGCTTGGGCTGCCAAAATTCCCACTGCTTGCGCCGGTGCGGCAGGATGCATCGAAATCCGCCCCATCCGTGAATTTCCTCGGCGCGTACCCTTGAATGCATGACCATCGCGCCACCGTCGAAGCTGTTTTCCGGAGCGAGTCTGGCCGCATAATTGCCGGCCTTATTCGCGTCTCGCATTCCTTTGACTTGGCCGAAGAAGCAATGCAAGACGCGTTTGCCGCAGCCGTCGTAAGCTGGCAAGCCGAAGGGGTACCCGATAACCCAGGCGCCTGGATCACTGCCACGGCTCGCCGCAAACTCATCGATTATGCGCGCCGGGAACAGACCCGCCGCAACAACGAAAACCAATTGCTCTATGAGTACGAATCGCGTAGCAACCCGAATGAAGAGGAAATGAACCAGCCTTTTGAAGACGACCGCCTGAGCCTCATCTTCACTTGCTGCCACCCCGCCATCAACATGGAAGCGAGGGTTGGGCTCACCCTTCGGACCCTTGGCGGGCTCACGACTACTGAAATCGCCCGTGCCTTTCTGATTCCCGAACCCACGCTAGCTCAACGCCTGGTGCGTGCCCAGCGCAAGATTCAGCAGGCGCGCATTCCCTATCAAGTACCCGCTCCCGGCTCCTTGCCCGAACGCCTTTCTGCAGTGCAAGCCGTTCTTTATCTCATTTTTAACGAAGGCTACTCGGCCAGTTCTGGCGACAGTCTCGTACGCCGGGAACTCTGTGCCGAAGCCATTCACCTGACGCGTATTCTGGGCGAGCTCATGCCGAACAACCCTGAAAACATGGCGCTCCTGGCCCTCATGCTCCTGCATGATTCTCGCCGCGACGCTCGCTCCACCAAAGACGGGCATCTGGTGCCCCTGGAAGAGCAGGATCGCTCACTTTGGCATCGTGATCAGATCGCGGAAGGTATCCGCCTGGTGGAGCGGGCGTTGGGCCGTCGTAATGTCGGTCCGTATCAACTGCAGGCGGCGATCGCTGCTGTCCACGCCGAAGCCAGGACTGCTGCGGAAACCGACTGGAAACAGATTGCCGCGCTCTATGCCCTCCTCAGCGCAAGCCACGTCTCACCCATCGTCTCGCTCAACCACGCGGTCGCAATTGCTATGAGTGAAACTCTGGAGCAGGGTTTAGCGCTGATCGATGGGCTCGGCTCTTGCGGTGAACTCGATTCCTATCATCTTTATCATTCGGCCCGCGCGGACCTGCTCCGTCGCATGGGACGCAACCGCGAAGCACTTGAGAGTTATCATCGCGGCCTTGCGCTCACCACCAATGCCGTGGAAGCTCGCTATCTCCGCCGCCGCATATCCGAACTCGGCCTGACTAGCGGCATAGAGTAGCAGGCCGCAGAGCCTGCGTAAGAGCCGAGGCAAAGGGAACTGGACGGGTGCCCAGAGCGGTCGCAAGAGGCATAAGCACAAGTTAATTTTCTTCTAGAGGGAACCATGCTCCCCGCTGTGCCGTAGTAAGCGACAAGAGCCAACTCGCGCCAAAAAGGGAGACAACGCTATGGCGTCACTGCGGCAAAATATCATCTATAGCTTTCGGCGTCTGTCCAGAGCGCCCGGACTTGTGTTTGCCGTTGTCCTCTCCGTAGGACTGGGCATCGCCGCCAATTCCACCATCTTCTCCATCGTCAGCCGCTTCGTTCTCCGGCCCGCACCGGTCGGCGACCCCGGTACTTTGATGGCTCTCCACACAACGCACGACGGTGATCGATGCTGCAACAGCTTTCCCTTTCCTGTTTACACTGATGTGCGCGATCAAACCCGCTCGTTCTCCGGAGTGGCTGCTTACTACGAGCTCTTACCAGCCTCGATTGGTGGCGCAGGCGAGCCGGAGCGCGTCTGGGGCCAATCGGCCACCGCCGACTACTTCGATGTCTCCCAGATCCGCATGTTCCTCGGCCGCGGCTTTCTGGCCAGCGAAGAACGGCTTCCCGTCATCGTCCTCAGCCATCGTCTCTGGCAGCGGCGCTTTGCGTCCGACCCCGGCATCCTGGGAAAAGCCGTCCCCCTCTCCGGCCACATGTTTACGGTCATCGGAGTGGCGCCCCCAGGTTTTCGAGGTCTCGACCTGATACTCGATCCTGAATTCTGGATACCACTCGGCAACGTAGAGCAGCTCGCCCCCAATGTCCCCAACCGAAACGCGCGCGACTACAACTGGCTCGCAGTTGTGGGCCGCCTCAAACCGGGCGTAACCCAGTCCCAGGCGTCTGCGGAACTCGCCACCCTCGCCCAACGCTTCGCCAAAACATATCCCGCCACCGACAAAGGCCGAGGCTTTCTCATGGATCAGGCCGGTGGGCTTCCCCCCAGAGACAAATCGACGGTGCTGGTCTTTATCGCGGCGTTATCCGTCGTCGTGTTGCTTGTCCTTGGCATTGCCTGCGCCAATGTTGCCAATCTCCTCCTCAGTCAATCAGCCAGTCGCCAGCGTGAAATGGCGGTGCGCATTGCCCTGGGGGCGACGCGGCGTCAGTTATTGGAGCAGATGTTGACGGAGAGCCTGCTGCTCGCTCTCGGGGGTGGACTCTTCGGCACACTCCTGAGTCTCTGGGCCACCTCAGCGCTTTCCGCATTTCGTATTCCCGCGCCGGTCCCATTGGACACGACCGTCAGCATCGATTGGCGGGTTCTGCTGTACACCTTCGCCCTCAGTGTCGGAACTGGCCTGCTGTTTGGGTTCGGACCTGCCTGGATCGGTTCGCGTCCTATTTTGGCCAACGCTCTGAAAGGCGAGGATGGACTCACCCGCCCCGGCCGTCGCTTGAACCTGCGCAATATTCTCGTGGTGGCGCAGATTGTCATGTCGCTGGTTTTGCTCTGCGCCACTGGGCTTTTCCTGCGCAGCCTCGAACAGGCCGTCGGCATCGACGTTGGCTTCCGCTCCCACGGTCTCCTGATGCTCTCTGTCGATCCTCGGGTCCACGGCTACACGCCGGAGCGCACCACTCAATTCCTCGAACAATTGCGCGAGCGGGTGGCCGCGATTCCAGGCGTCCTTTCGGTTGCCGCTACTGACAGCGCCCCGTTGTCCGGCGGAAATCGCAGCGATGGTTTCCATGCGGAAAATTCGAAGCCCAACGACCCCTATCCAACCGTGGAGTTGTACATGGCAACTCCGGGTTATTTCAAAACCATGGGGATCCCACGCCTGGCCGGTCGAGACTTCAACCACGAAGCAGCCAATACCACCAGGGTCGGCATCGTCAACCGCGCCTTTGCTGATCATTTCTTTGCCCGCGAGAATCCCATCGGTCAGCGCGTGACCGGGGGAGGCGTTACCTACGAGATTATCGGCGTGGTCGAAAACATTAAGTCGCGAACCCTCGGTGAGGACACTCGCTATGTTCTTTTCCGTTCACTCGCACAGAGCACGGGCAGCGATCCTTCCTTCCTGGGATATCAACTCTTGGTCCACTTCCAGGGCAATGCGGCAACCATCGCCGGCGCCGTACGCGGTCAGATCCACGATCTCGATCCGGCCATGGCTATATACAACGCCGAAACCATGCAGGAACATCTGCGCCAGGCGCTCTTTCTGCCTCGCTTGGCGGGAACGCTCTTCGGGATCTTCGGCTTCGTAGGATTGGCACTGGCGGCTATCGGCCTCTATGGCGTCATCAGCTATTCCGTTAGCCGTCGCACGCGCGAAATTGGTATTCGTATCGCTCTGGGAGCTCAGCTTAGCGCGGTTCGCCGGCTCATTCTTCGCCAGGGGATGGTGCTCACTCTCATCGCGATGGCGGTCGGCCTGCCTGTCGCCTTCGTGCTGGCGGGAGTTTTGAGTAGTTTTCTCTACGGCATTCGTCCCCACGACACTATGACCTTTACCCTTGTGCCGCTATTTCTGGCAGCGGTGGCGCTCGTTGCCTGCTGGATTCCGGCTCTTCGCGCAACCAGAATCAATCCGCAGAATGCATTGCGATACGAGTAGTTTTTGAATCGCGCATGATGTTCGATTGAGAAATGTCTAGAGGCTGCGGAAAAACTCGGTTTTAGGGTACGCCGGGGATTTATCCCGGGCCTGGAGTTTCTACATTTTAAAAACCAGGGTGGCAGGCAGCGGACCCGAGGCACCATAGTTTGTGACAGGCTACAGTATGATCGGTGCCAGCCCCGGACTTCAGTCCGGGGAAGCGGGTTTTCAAACCCGCGAGAACGCTTTATCTTGCCACTACCGGGCTTTTAGCCCTGGTGAAAATGCCCCAAGCTCCCCAATCAACCCGTACGTTCTTGGTGACCTCGATGACCGTCGGACGCCGCGCGCTTCTCCCATCCGATCGCATGGCTTAGCTTCTAGTTACCCCGGACTAAAGTCCCGGGCAGGCGGAGAATCATCGAAAGAGGCGGTTTCTACTGCATGAATTTGAAATCATGCCCAATCACTTTCATCTGCGGGCGACCCCTGCAGCGGAAGTCCCGCTGGAAAAGGCACTGCAGTGGATCAGGCGGTTTCTCGTATCGCTCGAAGCGGGAAATGCATTTTGCTTTTGAAATATGGCTTGAGCGAGAGACCGGAGCTGTTTGCGTGGTCATCGGCATCTCTGGGAATGGAATTGGATGCCCCGCCACCAGGGCTAAAGCCCTGAATCTATATACCGGAGCGTTTACGCGGGTTTGAAAACCCGCTTCCCCGGACTAAAGTCCGGGGCTGGCACAGCTTAGGCATTCGTTGATCCAAATACGGCAAAAATGTCTTCCGCCGGTCAATTTGCAACTCCGAAATATGTAGAAACTCCAGGCTGGGGATTTATCCCCGGCGCAAACGCAATGTAATCATCGTGGGCTAAAGTAATTCGGGCGTTGGCAAAAGTTACCAGCGCCCGAAGGTTAGTCTTGTGATTGTCCTGTCGCATCGAGTCTTCTTCAATTACGGCAGAAGGCCTGTTTACTTATGGCCAGCTGTTCACCAGATTGGTTACGTTCACGCTGCCGAGGCCGGTAGCGAAGTCCCAGCCTTTGGTCGCGGGATACGCCTCGATCGGATATAGATTCGACGTAGACAGTATTCCGTACCCGCCTGGCGAAGGATCGTAACAGTTAACGGTACCGAAGCACGGAACAACATTATTTCCAACAGTGACATCATGGAAGATACAGCTCGACCCTACGCCGTTTCCCCGGGAGGCATTGCAGTCGTACAAATTATCGCTATTGGGGTCAGAAGAGCTTCCGTATTCGGTCTTCGCCAGCTTGTAATAAATCGGATCGGGGTTACCCTGGGGTTCTCCCGCCTTCTGATTGATCAAGGCCTGGATACTGGCAAATTGCGGAGCCGTAAAGGAAGTACCGCCCGCGCTGTTATTCAGCGTGTCGGTTCCGTTTGTGTAATCGCAAGGAGATCCGCCCTGGGCCGCATCTGACATACAGAACAGAATCGCATGTTGCCAGAAGGCGTTCGAGGCAAACAAGGAGATGTCCGGCAAATCACGCTTGCCGTCATTCGGAATGCCGACGATCCCAGTCTGCCACGAAGGCTTGGAGTATACGAAGCTGGGAGCGCCGCTGCCGCCAACGATGTTAAGAAAGCTCGCGCCGGTTGTGCTGTTACAGAATGTCACGCTGCTTTTGTACCCATAGAAGCTGAACAATATGCTGCTGCCGCAGGAATCATTCCAGGGCATCTCTGGAACGTAGGACTTCGCGGACTTTCCTATCGGGTTGTTGGTTGAGGCCCAGTAGGTGCTATTGGTGTTCTCGTAGGTATCCAGAAAATCGGTACCGCCGGTTGACACATTGTATGGAGTCGACCCCAGTCCGTTAGCCGCGATGCCTCCTGTCGCATAGGTTGAAGCACTGAAGTCATCGCAACCTGCCGCGGCGCCATCTCCGGAAGCAACGAACACCGACACCCCCTCACCGGCTGCTTGTTGCCACAGACTATTGATGAAACCGTTGCCGTTCGGTCCCGGGCCTTGATCAGCCTCACACCCTATGTAACTCAGGCTCATGATGCGTGGAGGATTCGCGAGGTCCAGCAAGTTTTGCGCAGCGATAAACGGGCCGAAGTTGGTTGCGGTATCCGCGCAGGCGGCGAGCTCTACCGCTGCATCCGGCGCGACTGCTCCGGCCCACTCAGAGTCGAGAGCCGCTTCTTCTTCATCCGGAGTCATTCCCGGGTCAGTGCATCCAGCCCCAGGATTAATTTGCTTGAACGTGCCGGAATACGACGACAGCCCAAATGCTTTACGGAATGTAGTTACGTCCGCCGTCTTGATATCCGTGCGCTCGAGCACCACGACGGTTTGTCCCTTGCCGGTGATCGGTTTCTTCGCTCGGTACAGCGGTGTAACGTTATAGATCGTAGCCAGGTCCGCCGGTGCTTCGTCGTATTGCGTGACTCCGCTGAACCCATCGGGACATCCGTTACAGGGAAAAGTGAAGTTCTTGATCGGTTTGATCATTGCCGGTTTGGGCATAAAATCATTCAGAGCGACGAAACCTGCCACCACCGGGGCGACCGCGGCGGGGATCTGCGGATCGCTGGCATTGGCGATGTGTTGCTTGCCATTGACCACGTATTTATGGATTTCGGTGTGAAATGTTTCGCGCACCTGGCCCGCTGTGCCCGAGATATCGACCGTCAACCCATTTTTGTGAACCGTGTTGACCTGAAGGCCGTGCGAGCTTAGCCATGCGACAACCGTGTTGACATCCTGCTGCGCCGGGCCAAAGCTACTGCCCATTCCTTCGGCTGTGAGCCAGTGATGATAGTTGCTGGATTGCGGATCCTGAAGTTCTTCGATCGTACGCTGCAATGCTTCTTCCTGCTCCGGGCTCCGCCGTAATTGCAGGAACATGTGCTCCATCGGCATGCCGTCTTCCACCGCCCCCCGATCGTATTTCGGAGCAGCGAGTGGGTGGGTCTGACCGGCAAGTGTAACTAATTTGGTCTCATCAACTGCGTCTACGATTCGCGGACTGGCGGTAGATGATCCCACCTGGTTGGCGGCTAAGGCAGAGCTCGAGAAACCACTGAGGGCCAGGATCATTAGCAGCCCAGGAAATGCCACGTGCAGTGAAGAGCGGCGTGAAGCCATGGACGACTCCTTTAGAATTCTGAATTGAACCGGGGATTTCCAATCTGGCCCTGAAGCGAGTGGGGGAATAATACAAGAGTTCGAGTAAGAGAAGCCAGACCGGTTTTATTGAGAATCCATCAGCTATACGCGCATGACGGTATGCTGAGAGAACCAGTTGGACACTTTGCTTCGCCAGGAGTTTCGAATCGATGCGCTTTGATCGTCCGTTGATGGCGGTTGCTGTTTTCTTGGTGGGTTCGGTTTCATGGTCGCAAGCGCCGGCTGCGGCAACGCCCGCGGCGGCAGCACTTTATGACCCGCGTCTCACTTTTGCGCCGCTCACGCTGCCCGATCCGGTCAACGCCTATCGCTCGAGCGATGGATCTCCTGGGCCTGCCTACTGGCAGAACGAAGCGGACTACGATATGCACGCTGCCCTCGACACCACGGCGAAGATCTTGAAGAACGACGAGATCATTACCTATACCAACAATAGTCCGGACTCGTTGACCAGCCTGTGGATCCACCTGGAGCAAAACATCTATCGGCCAGACTCGCGCGCGCGCCTGGTAAACGGTGGACTGCGGCGCAAGACTACGGTGAGGGACACTGAGGACAATCCCAATGGGCGCACCAGCGAAGGATTTGTGCTGGAGTCGGTCGAGATCGAGCGAGGGAAAGAGATCTTGAAAGCGGACTACCTGGTGGATGATACGCGCATGCAGATTCGTCTTCCTCAGCCAATGGCGCCCAAAGGCAGCGTGCTCAAGATACACATCAAATATCACTACCAGATCCCCGGCGTGTGGGGTGGCCGCACCTCGTGGGGAACGTCGAAGCAGGGTGACATCTACGACATAGCGCAGTGGTATCCCCGCATGTGTGTCTATGACGATCTTCGCGGCTGGGACACTCTGCCGTATCTTGGCAGTGAATTCTACCTCGAGTATGGACACTTTGATTATTACGTGACCGTGCCCAGCGAGATGATCGTGGCCGGGTCGGGTGAGCTGATCAATCCGAAAGATGTGCTGACCCAAACACAGATATCGCGGTTGGAGCAGGCAAGGGCGAGCGACAAGACGGTAATGATACGAACTGCGGACGAGGTAAACGACCCGGCCAGCCGGCCGAAGACGGGCGGCACGTTGACCTGGCACTTTCGTATGGACCACACCCGAGACGTGGTCTGGAGTGCAAGCTCGGTATTTGTCTGGGACGCAGCCCGGATCAATCTTCCCGGCGGCCAGAAGAGTCTCGCGGAAAGTGTCTACCCGCCGGAGAGCGGTGGCGATGGAGCGTGGGGGCGATCCACGGAGTACGTGAAGGACACCGTGGAGCGATTCTCCACGGATTGGTTCCCCTATCCGTACCCGGCAGCCATCAACGTGGCCGGCTTTTCAACGGGTATGGAGTATCCCGGCATCATCTTCGACGGCATCGATGACAAGGGCAAGACGCTGTTCTGGATTTCAGCCCACGAGATCGGGCATACCTGGTTCCCCATGATCGTGGGATCGAATGAGCGGAGAAACGCTTTCATGGATGAAGGTTTTAACACCTTCATAGATATTGACGAATCGGCCAAATTTCAGGGCGGTGTCTACGGGCCCAAGCGCGACTCGGAATACTCCGCGGGTGGTGAGCCGCCCGACACCATCCTTAAAGTGCTGGACGACCCGGAAGCTCCTGTGCTGCTGATGCCGGCGGATGCGTACACATGGCCGATCACGCACCCTGTGAGCTACTTCAAGGGGGCGTACGGAATGGTGCTGCTGCGGGAGCAGATCCTGGGTAAGGAGCGTTTCGACTGGGCCTTTCGGAAGTACATACGAGACTGGGCATTCAAGCATCCATCGCCTTCGGACTTTTTCCGCGCTATCAGCAGCGAGGGTGGCGAAGATCTGGATTGGTTCTGGCGCGGCTGGTACATGCACAACTGGCGCTTTAATCTGGCGGTCACCAAAATCGAGGGCGACCACGTCACCTTCGTAAATAAGGGACAGCTAGTCCTGCCGGCAACCGTGGAGGTGCGCTACACCGACGGTACGACGACGCGGTTCCGTATTCCGGTTGAGACCTGGGAATCGAAGGCGGAGACCGTTTGGCAGGGTGATAAGCCAGTAGCCGCAGTGAAAGTGGATCCGGATCACGTCTTGCCGGATGATGATCGCACCGATAACTCGATGGAAGCGAAGTAGCTCGACAGAGCTTAGCGCAGTGGAGAGACCTGCGGTTCTCTCCACCAGCATCAATCGATCGAAGCGTAAGCAATCGACGTAAGAAATTCCGGCAGCTCCTTTGCCGCTGTCATCTGGTCGAACAATTTCCCGGCCGCGATAAACTTGCTCGCAGCAAACCCTTCTTCCCCGAGCTCCTGTTTGATTCGATCCAGCACTACCGGAATCGTTGCCTGCACCATTGGAACATCCAGCGTAACCCCATCCGTCATGCGACCCGCATGATGAGCCCACTGCCACAACTGTGCGCGCGAAATCTCCGCAGTAGCCGCGTCTTCCATCAGGTCGTAGATGGGAACGCATCCCAATCCATCGAGCCACGCCGCCAGGTAGCGTACACCGATGTCTATGTTCATCTCCAAACCCTTGCGCGTGATGTCACCCTCGGGCACAGCGAGCAGGTCAGCCGCCTTCACCTGGATGCCCGGGTTGCGGCGGGAAATCTGGTTGGCTCCAGGCATGTGCTCATCAAAAATCGCTTTGGCCACTGGAACCAATCCAGGATGCGCTACCCACGTTCCGTCATGCCCGGCCTTTACCTCGCGAAGTTTGTCTTGCCGCACTCGTTCCATGGCAACGTCGTTAGCGGCGGCGTCGCGTTTGATAGGAATCTGCGCCGCCATGCCCCCCATCGCGTGGATACCGCGCCGGTGGCAAGTTTCGATCAGCAACTCGACATAAGACTTGAGAAAGTGCCGGTCCATGGTAATGGTCGAACGATCAGGAAGCGCCAAATCGTCACGGTGACTGAATTTCTTGATAAAGCTGAAGATGTAATCCCATCGCCCGCAGTTCAATCCCGCAGAGTGGTCCTTCAGCTCAAACAGAATCTCGTCCATCTCAAAGGCGGCGGGCAAAGTCTCAATGAGTACCGTGGCGCGAATTGTACCCCAGGGAATCCCCAACGTCTCCTGGGCGAAGTTGAACACGCTATTCCATAAGCGCGCTTCGCGATGGCTCTCCATTTTAGGTAGATAGAAGTAAGGGCCCGTTCCGCGTGCTTTGAGGGCTGCCGCGTTGTGAAAGAAGTACAGGCCAAAATCGAACAGCGACCCGGAAATGGGTTGGCCCTGGATCACAACATGTTTTTCCGACAAGTGCCACCCGCGCGGGCG
>DASRRN010000613.1:0-3622 GCA_035695685.1 Acidobacteriaceae bacterium
GGTGACGACTGCATCGTCGAGGTGCGCCAGGTGCAGGAGTTTTGCGATTTCCCTGCCGACGTGCAGGAGGCCGCTGCCGGGTTTCCTGAATTGCAGTCGAGGAAGCGCGGTACGGCCTGAGGCGGGGCCCAGCTTGCGGCGGTGAGTTGAAGATGATGTGATGGGTAGCTGTGAGAGCAGCCGACACACATCGCACCATCGATGCTGTCTGGAGAATCGAATCGCCAAGGCTCATCGCCGGCTTGATGCGGATGGTGCGCGATGTCGGGGTTGCCGAGGACCTGGCACAGGACGCGCTGGTGGCCGCGCTCGAGCAGTGGCCGGAGGCGGGCATTCCGGATAATCCGGGGGCCTGGCTCATGACCACGGCTAAACATCGCGCCATCGACCGCTTCCGCCGAAACACGCTGCTGGAACGCAAACTCGACGAATTTGGCCGCGACCTTGCCTCAAAGGAGATGGCCGTCCCGGACTTGGCCGGTGCGCTCGACGACGAGGTCGGGGACGACCTCTTGCGCCTGGTGTTCATATCCTGTCATCCGGTGCTCTCCAGAGAGGCTCAGGTCGCGCTCACGTTGCGCTTGTTGGGAGGGCTGTCCACGATAGAGATTGCGCGGGCGTTTCTGGTCCCGGAACGCACCATCGCACAGCGGATTGTCCGTGCCAAACGCACGCTCAGCGAGGCACGTGTCCCTTTCGAAGTGCCCCGCGGGCCAGAACTGGCCGCCCGTCTATCGTCGGTGCTGGAGGTTATTTACCTCGTCTTCAACGAGGGGTATTCGGCGACCTCGGGCGACGACTGGTTAAGGCCGGCGCTGTGCGAGGATGCACTCCGCCTGGGACGAATTCTGGCGGAGTGCGCTCCGCAGGAGCCCGAGGTTCACGGACTCGTAGCATTGATGGAGATTCAAGCCTCGCGCTCCAGGGCGAGGGTAGGACCAACCGGGGAGCCCATCCTGCTGCTGGAACAGAACCGCGCGCAGTGGGATCAACTCCTCATCCATCGTGGGCTGGCTGCGCTGGAGCGGGCGGAGAAGGTAGGTACGGCCTTTGGTCCGTATGCAATCCAGGCCGCAATCGCCGCCTGTCATGCGCGAGCGGTCACGGCTGAAGATACAGAGTGGCCGCGGATTGTCGCGCTCTACGATGCCCTGGCGCAACTTGCCCCCTCCCCAGTGGTCGAACTGAATCGTGCGGTCGCGGTGGCGATGGCCTTCGGCCCGCAAGCGGGGCTGGAACTGGTGGATTCGCTCACCTCAGAAGCCTCGCTGAAGGGCTATCACCTTTTACCCAGCGTCCGGGGCGATTTCCTCACCAGACTGGGCCGCTTTGACGAGGCGCGCGCGGAGTTTGAGATGGCGGCGGAGCTCACCCGTAATGCGCGCGAGCGTACCCTGCTGCTGGAGCGGGCCCGACTGTGCGCAGCAGGAGAAGGACCTGCGATGCTCAAAAAAACTAGTCCACCATCAACATGATCTCTGTTGACTTGATGACGGCCGTGACCTCATCCCCCACCTTGATGCCGAGGTCCTCTACGCTTTGCCGGGTGATGACACTCTCGATAAGATTTTCACCCACGCGAACACTTACCTTTGCCGTGACGACACCAAGGACGATCGCCTCTACCTTGCCTCGCAGTTGATTCCGTGCCGATATCTTCATGTTTGTCATTGTATGGATGGCGCATTGCCGGGTGCAATGTAAGCTGTGAAAGGCGTATGAGAGGGAAAACAGGCGGTTACGAAATCGCGCTCGCTCGTTGGCCCGAAGACACAGATCTGGCGCGCGAGTTGCTGAGGAATTACGGGCAGTACCTGGCGGCGTCTCCCGTAGGAGCTGCGGGTATGTGCATTGCCGATTATGAAACAGAGCTCCAGAACCTGCCAGGCAAGTATGCGGGCAGCGATGCCGACATGCTGCTGGCGCGGGTCAAAAACCAGGGAGCGGGTTGTGTTGCAATTACCCAGAGAGTGCTGAAGGATGGCATGCTTTCCACGGAGATGAAGCGGCTGTGGGTAGAGCCGAATTTTCGTGGACTGGGGCTTGGACGAGGGTTGGTGCACGGGGCAATTGCGTGGGCGAAGGCCCATGGAAGCGGTGCGGTGGTGCTGGATACGGTGAATGACGCCATGCCGGAAGCGGCCGAGCTTTATCGGTCAATGGGATTTGCGGAGATCGGCCGATTCAACGAAAACCCCATCTCCGAAGTACGGTTCTACATACTGAAGTTAGCCGCAAGGCCGGAGACAAATGAGCATTAACTTTCATGTTGTAAAAAGCACAATCGTGGGCGCGCTCGGGGGGCTGCTCTTCGGCTTTGACACCGCTGTGATATCGGGCACGACAAATGCTTTGACGCAAACCTACCATCTGTCACCGGCACTGCTCGGAGTGACTGTCTCAAGCGCCTTATTGGGGACCGTCGCCGGGGCGATCAGCGCCGGCGTGCCCGGGCAGAAGTTCGGACGCCGGGACAGTCTGCGGGTGATGGCAATCTTTTACGTGGTCTCTGCACTGGGGTGCGCATTTGCCTGGAACTGGACTGCTCTCATCTTCTTTCGCTTTATCGGGGGCTTAGGCATCGGCGGATCCTCGGTGCTGGGGCCCATGTATATCGCGGAGATAGCACCGCCCGAATGGCGCGGACGACTGGTTGGTTGCTTTCAACTGAATGTCGTGATTGGCATTTTGCTTGCTTATGTATCCAACGCATGGATTGACAGTTTGCAGCTCGGCGCGACCGAATGGCGCTGGCAGCTCGGCATCTCCGCAGTGCCGGCGGTTCTCTTTCTGGCCGCATTGTTCGGTATTCCGCGTAGCCCTCGATGGCTGGTCATGCAGGCGAAGCTCGATGAATCGTTAGCTGTACTTCGGCTTACCGGTATTGCAAAACCGGAAGAGGAACTCAAGGAAATTGTCGCTTCCATTCACCAGGAACGAGCAGCCTCCCTTGATCCTTTGTTCTCTCGCCAGTACGGGTTTCCGATTTTTCTGGCGGTCACCATGGGCATGTTCTGCCAGCTGTCTGGAATCAACGCGATTCTGTATTACCTGAACGATATTTTTTCGCTTGCCGGGGCGACGAAAGTCTCCGGGGCTCTGCAGGCCGTTGCCGTGGGAGCAACAAACCTTGTGGCTACGCTGGTGGCCATGGCAGTGATCGATCAATTCGGACGCAGGAAGCTGTTGCTGACCGGCACGGCCGGACTAACGATATGTCTAGGCGCAGTCTCGTATGTGTTTATGACTCACAAACACCTGCACTGGCTAGTTTGGCTGCTGATGGCGTATATCGCTTGTTTCGCTATCTCTCAGGGCGCCGTGATTTGGGTATACGTCAGCGAGGTGTTTCCTAACCGAGTCCGATCGAAGGGCCAGGCTCTTGGCAGCTCCGCTCATTGGGTAACGAATGCGATCATCTCGCTGGTATTCCCAATCATGGCGGGCTCTTCTGGCGCATACCCTTTCATATTTTTTGCGGCGATGATGGTGATTCATTTCTTTTTGATCCTGAAATACTATCCGGAAACCAAGGGTATATCGCTGGAGCGAATGCAACACCGTCTGGGTATCGAATAGTGGGACGGGGAGAGGGCTGCGCTCGGGTCAGGGTTGCTCGTGG
>DASRRN010000614.1:0-4559 GCA_035695685.1 Acidobacteriaceae bacterium
TCGAGGTCGAGCGGCCGCCGCCATGCACCGCTACGATGCTGTCCTGAACGGCTTCTACTGTTTCTGCAATTGACCTGGAGAGCCCACTCCAGACGCCCGCGTTCTGATTTGCTGTTTCCATCATGTTCTCCAATGAGTACAAGATGATGGAAACACTTTAGTGGGCTTCGGCACATCACCCGGATGACTAGGGGCCTTTAGTCTTTTTGATGGAAGATCGCGTTGTTGATGTCCGGCCACACTTCCTTGAAGACGAAAACGCCGCCATCGATGCAAAGGTTTGTGATCCAGCGTTGATACGTCTTGGTGAAGGTCCGTTCCTGGCTCGGATAGTAGAGATTGGCTACGCCGGAGAATGCGCCCGCTCCCAGGATCTCGCTGTAATTGATAGCCCGATGGCCTGAATCCGTACGCGTAATGACGACGCGTGTGAACGCATACCCGATCCGTTTGCCGAATTCTCCCTTACCCAGCGTGTAGTATCTCGTGTCTTGATGCAAAAGCGTGGGGACGATGAACTCGACCCAGGTGTTTTCGTTAATCTCATCGGCCAGTGTGTGCCAGTAATATCTGCCATATCCTCTGGCGCCCTGGCCAAAATATGGATAGGAGTTTGTCCACTGCGCGACCCCGGCCTGACCCGCTACGAAGATGAACGAGGAGTAGTCCACGCTATCCAGCATGGCGGTTTTGAATTTTTCTTTGACCGTTTGGGGAGGCAGGTGTTCATCCGCACTCACGGCGCGAAAGTTGGGAACAACAAAAAGAATCCGCTTGGTCTGCCTTCCCTGGGCGAGTGGGTCTTCACCGGGCTTCGTGGCTGCTGGGGGAGTAGTGGCGGACCCTGCCTGGACCTGCTGCTGCACGCCGGCACCCGGGTCATCGGGCAGCTCCGAGTCCGCTGCGGGCTGCGGCGCTACCACAGTCAGAGTGGCCACGGTGACCGGCTGCTCCTGCGCCGGTGTCTTAAGGGTCAAAGAGAGAGTTTCATCCGCATTTGCTTTCGCTCCTGGAGAACAGATACCTCCCAACAGAAGCGAAAACACAAGCGAAGATGATCTCTTGGAGAACCTCATACAAGCCCTTTGATTCCGGTGGTGTGAGTTTGGGTGCAAATTGCTCGTATTTTGTGGATATACTTCCGCCGGAGCCAGGGACTGGTGACTGTTCGCCGACGCACTTCCCGGCGCAACCTAATTGCGCTCACTCACGATGACATTTCTCATAGACGAAGGTCTCATATTTGACGCGCGAATCGAAGCAGAAGTGTGCAGTCCGGAAAAAAAAGTTCCTTTGGAGCAACTACCTGGCTACAACCTTTAGGGGACAAGATACTTTTTGAGTGCCGCCAAACCCTCTTCAATGGCCTGGGGATCGATGGCATAGCCAAAGCGGACATGCCCCTCTCCCTGCCCCCCAAAGACCACTCCAGGAACCGTGGCCACATGTGCCTTGGTGAGCAGCATCCGGGCTGCAACGCGGCTGTCTTTGCTAATCTTCGTCACCCGGGGAAAAGCGTAGAAGGCCCCCTGCGGCATCTCACACGGCAAACCCGCTTCGTTCAAACCGTTCACTAAAAGGTCGCGTCTCTGCCGGTACTGCTCGAGCCGCGCATCGATCTCGGTGCGCGGAATACGCAGGGCCTCGAGCGCCGCCCATTGGGTCATGGTAGAGACTCCGTTTACAGAATACAGAACCAGCTTTCGCAAACCTGTCATAAAAGGTTCCTGGGCTACCGCATAACCCACACGCCATCCGGTCATGGCGTACGTCTTTGAAAAGGTGTAGGTCGAGATCGTGCGCTGCGCCATTCCTGGCAGCGATGCGATTGAAAAATGTTCGCCGTCGTAAACCAGGTCTTCGTAAGCCTCGTCTGCGATCACAATCAGATCGTGTTTTCTGGAGAAGGCCGCTACCTCTTCCGCCTCCCAACGAGAGAAGACTGTGCCGGTGGGGTTCTGCGGAGTGTTGTAGTAAATCGCCCGCGTATGCGGCGTGGTAAAGTCTTCGAGGGTTCGAGTCAGGCCCGAACTGCGCGCCGTCGCCGTAGGTACCAGCAGCGCCCGTGCCTGGCAACCCGTAATCATCTCCCGAATCGGCGTCCAGTAGGGAGAGAAGAGCAGCACATCGTCGCCCGGGTCGAGTACCGTCTGAAACGCAACATAGAGTGCGTGCGCGCCTCCGGCGGTCACGATTACATTCTCCGCGGAAACTTCCAGCCCGTTGCGCTCTTTCAACTTCGAAGCGATGGCGTGACGCAGCGGTTCTATGCCTGAGGAAGGCGCATACCGGGTCTTGTTCTCGACTGCCGCGCTCAGCAACGCATATTTCACGGCGCTGGGTGTTTCGAAGAAGGGCTCGCCGCCATGGAAAGCATGCACCTTTTGGCCGGCAGCCCGCAGCTCCATGACTTTGTTCCGGACCTGGACAATTTCCGAAAAACCTAGTTCATCCAGTCGCTTGGCCAATCGCATTGCATCTGCCGCCATGATTGCCCTCTCTCCGCAGCATTGCTACCTTCAAGGTATGAAGTCCAGATACCTCTACATTGCGGTGTCCATTGCCTTCCTGGTGACTGCGGTGGTCGAGCTCCGGCCTCCACGGAACATCACCGCGGCCATTCTCGATGCCGCCGCAGGCGCCATCTTCCTCTTTCTGGGAGCGGGTCCACAACGACGTGCATGAACTAAATCTTGATGAAGATCTTCTTCCGGTACAGCAACAGGACCGGGAGGAAACAGACAAGAACGAACGCAATGGCATACATCAGCGATCCGAAAGACGGATTGATGATGGGAAAGAACCAGTGCAGGTAGATGAATTGTTGCAGGTCGGTGATCCTGGCGCCGTCATGCACGCGTATGGTCGAAAGAGCGGCGGACAGGAGCTCCGAGAAAACATACGCGGTAATGGCATTGGAGCCAAAGACCAGCCAGGGAAACGTCCAGCCACGGGTCCATTTCCTGATCTCCACTGCATAAAAACAGAGTGCAAGAAGCAACAAGGTGCAACCGGCGGCAAACAACACATACGAACTGGTCCAGAGCTTCTTGTTGATGGGGAACCACACGTTCCATATATTTCCCAACACCAATCCGCTAATGGATGCAACCAGCAGGCCAACCGCCTTGGTCGAGAGAGATTTGGGCCGGCGCAGCCAGATGCCGGTGAGGACACCGAACAAAATGGTGCCCATTGCAGGAATGTTGCTTAGCAGCCCTTCCGGATCGCGTACTCCCTCGTAGAGTCGCCCGAGCAAGAGTTTGCGGTCCAGATAGGCTACCCAATTTTGGTTGGGGTCAAGCAGGGGCACGCTATGGGTGGGAACGCCGATACCCGGTATCGGGACCCAGCGCATCAGGATCCAATAACCCAACAATGCCACCACCGCGGTGGTGGCGGCTACCCAGGCCCGGCTGTTCCACAGGTAAAGCAGGCTGGCGAAGAGAAAACAAATCGCGATGCGCTGCAACACCCCATAGATGCGAAGCGTCCCCAGGTGAAACAAGGGAAAGCCGTTGACCACCAGGCCAAGCAGGAAAAGGATGACTGCTCGTTTGAGCACATGGAGGCGTAAGGCGCTTTTCGATGTTCCGCGCGCCACGCGCGCCTCGTTCGAAAACACGATTGAGATACCGGCGATGAAGAGGAAAGAAGGGAATACCAGGTCAGTCAGAGTCCAGCCGCTCCATGCGCTGTGTTCCAGCTGCCGATAGCTGTATTGCCCGCTGCCCCCGTTGTTCACCAGGATCATGAACGCGATCGTGATCCCCCGCGTCACGTCGAGTGAGACCAGCCGGCGGATCGCGTTTACCAGGTTCTGTGGAGCTGTCGTGGTGGTTGTTGCTGCGCTCTTGGTAGCCGAGGTGGCCATGCTGGGAAGTGTATCTGCTGCGTTGAAGCAGTGTCGACTGGTAATCTCGTGCCATGCGGCGCTCTGTTATCTGGTTCGCGCTGGCAGCCGCCTGGGGACTGGACAGCGTGCCGGCGTTCTTCCACCACAACCGGCTGCAGGCGGCGCTCACCGGCTTTTTCGCCTGCTGCTTTTTGGCCGCTGGCTTGGCCTTCCGTAAACGGGAGCAAGCTTCTCCTCGCTACAAATGACTGCAATCGTGGCTAGCGCCGAGCAGTACCCCTACTGCTTCACTTACCTGGCCAGGAGAAAAGCGCAGGGGCTAAACAGGCTGCGGAAAAACTCAATGCTGAAGGTACGGGAGGGATAAATCTTCCTACCTAACCAGAATCAAAGGAAAAACGCGAAGGGTGCCCCAGGTCTCGCTTTTGAGACCTGGGATCTCCGCAACCAATGCTTCATGGACACCCGTGACGTAACCACAGGTAGCGTGTTCCGCTCCCATCTGCGGACATGAAATGCACGGGCTAAAGCCCGTACCCTTCAAAAGGATAAGTTTTGTCGCAGCCTATGAAGCCGTGCTTTTCGTTTAGAGTTGTTTGCGCATTCGGAGTGGGACATCCTCGGATTTATTGGGTCAGGCAGACTCCGCTATTACTTCGTTGGATAACTCGGGGATCCCCGAGATTCGCACGACTACCTTATC